>JBDNIM010000040.1:0-14576 GCA_041688295.1 Bacteroidia bacterium | reverse complement strand
TTTTGTTAATCGCTTAAAAAATGATAGACTTAATTTCGCAGTCTAAGAAAAAATAACGACAACCATCAATATGAAATTTTTAATATCTGCCCCTGTTTTATTAGAGCACCTTACAAAAGTAAACGGTGCGATTGTATCAAAACCTGTTTTGCCAATTTTAGACCACTTTTTGTTCAACATTAAAGATGGCAAATTAACAATTTCTACCACAGATTTAGAAACCTCTATGTCTAGCACTTTTGATGTGGAAGCAAAAGAAGATATTTTGGTTGCCATTCCTTCAAAAATAATTTTAGATACGGTGCGTTCTATTGGCGACCAACCAATAACATTTACCGTTGTTGAAGAAGGTTTTGCAGTTGAAATGAGCACATCTATTGGAAAATATAGTTTAACCGGTTTAAACGGCATTGATTTTCCCAAAATTCCAGATGTGGAGTCAGATAAATCATTTAGCATGCCTTCAAATGTATTGTTAAGATGTATCTCTAAAACTGTGTTTGCAACAGGAAACGATGAACTAAGATTAAACTTTACAGGTGTTTTTGTTGAAATGACAAACGATGAAATAAACTTTGTGGCAACAGATGCCAACCGCTTGGTTAGATTAACAAGAAAAGACATTAAACCAGGATTTGAACATTCCTTTATTTTGCCTAAAAAAGCTTTGGGTTTGTTAAAATCATCATTAAGCAACGATGTTTCGCCCGTACAAATAGATTTCAACAATTCAAATGTCTTCTTTAATGTAAACAACATGAAATTATCATGTCGTTTGATTGATGAAAAATACCCTGATTACAGAATGGTAATTCCGCAAGAGAACAATAATGTTATTTCTGTAAACAGAGTGGATTTATTAGAAACTGTTAGAAGAGTGTCTAACTTCTCGAATAAAACAACCCACCAAATAAGAATAAAAATAACTGGTAACGAGCTAGCGGCAAGCGCAGAAGACATAGAAATGGCTAACGAAGCAAACGAAAAACGCTCTTGTGAATATGATGGAGAGGATATCGAAATTGGATTCAACTCTAAATTTTTGGTAGAAATGTTAGCCAATTTAGACCATCCACAAGCATTGTTAAAACTATCAACACCAAACAAAGCGGGTTTGCTTTCTCCAGTAGAAAATGAAGACGATGAAGATGTTTTGATGTTGATTATGCCAATGATGCTCAACAATTATTAAGGTGTAAGCTTTAACTAAACCGACTCTGCAAGGGCCTATTCTCTTATTTTTTATGACAAAAGATTTAGAACAAATTGAAAAAGTAAATTCTATTAAAATAGAAGTTAGAAAGATATTTACGGTCTATTTAGAAAAGCAACAGCACCGAAAAACACCTGAAAGATTTGCTATTCTTGATGAAATATACTCTCATAAAACACATTTTGATGTGGATACACTATTCGTTCACATGAAAAACAAGAAATTTAGGGTTAGTAGAGCAACGGTATACAACACATTAGAATTATTGCTAGAGAGTGGTTTGGTAAAAAGACACCAATTTGGCAAAAATATAGCAATGTATGAACAAAGTTTTGGATTTAAGCAACATGATCATTTAATATGTTTGCATTGCAGCAAAGTTTTAGAATTTTGCGATCCAAGAATACAACAAATAAATAATACAATGGGCGGATTACTGGGTTTTGAAGTGAGTCATCATTCATTACATTTGTATGGCAACCCAATATTAACGGAAAACAAACATTGTAAAAGTTGCCATAAAGAAATTAGTATTAATGAATAAAATAGATGTAGTTTTAGGTTTACAGTGGGGCGATGAAGGAAAAGGAAAGATAGCCGATTTTTTAACCCCCAAATACGAAGTAATTGCGAGATTTCAGGGTGGTCCCAATGCCGGGCACTCTTTAAAATTTAATGGTAAAACCCATGTTTTGAACACGGTGCCTTCAGGCATTTTTCACGACAACACCACCAATATAATTGGCAACGGTGTTGTAGTTGACCCTGTTAGAATTAAAGCCGAGATTGAAAGAATTGAATTAGCTGGTGCAAATGTGAAAAAAAACCTGGTTTTCTCAAAGAAAGCACATTTAATTTTGCCAACTCATAGGCTATTAGATGCGGCAAGTGAAACCAGCAAAGGCGATGATAAAATTGGTTCTACTTTAAGGGGTATTGGCCCAACATACAGAGACAAAATTGGTCGCAGTGGCATTAGAATTGGCGAAATATTTTCGCCCAATTTCAAGGAGAAATATGAATTTATAAAAAAAGACCAACTAGCGGTTGTGAAATTTTTAGGCTATTCAGATTTTAATATTGAAGAACTAGACACAGAGTTTTATGAGTCATGTGAGTTTTTGAAACAATTTAAGTTTGAAGATACAGAATATCTAGTGAACGATTATTTAAAAACCAAAAAAATGCTTGCAGAAGGTGCGCAGGGCAGTATGTTAGATATTGATTTTGGCAGCTATCCGTATGTAACCTCGAGTAACACAATTAGTGGAGGCGTTTGCAATGGTTTGGGTATTGCCCCGCAGCATATTGGCAATGTCTATGGTATTTTTAAAGCCTATTGCACGCGTGTTGGCAGCGGTCCTTTTCCAACGGAGTTAGACAACGAAGAGGGCGAAAAATTAAGGAAAGTTGGCAACGAATTTGGAGCTACAACAGGTCGCCCAAGACGCTGCGGATGGTTAGATTTAGTGGCTTTGAAATATGCAATTATGTTAAGTGGTGTCAATTATTTGATAATGATGAAAAGCGATGTGTTAAGCGGTTTTGATCAAGTTAATGTATGCACATCCTATTTAGTAAATGGCGAAGCAAGCACACAAATCCCTTATGATTTATGCAATCAAGAAGTTGTACCGGTTTACAAATCCTTTAAAGGATGGCATGAGGATTTAACTATTTGTAGAAAAAAAGCAGATTTACCAGAGAGCTTTAACCAATACATTGCTTTCCTTGAAAAGGAACTAGAATTACCAATCAGAATTATTTCTGTTGGTCCAGATAGAGAGCAAACCATTATTGATTAACTGCTTTTAGAGCAACTTAACTAAATCTTCGCTAGCAATTGCACTAAGGGCCAAGCCCATGCCGCCCATACGCACGCAAACAAATAAGTTTTCATCTATTTTTTCAACAATAGGGGTTTTGGTTTTCCCCATTGCCATAATGCCACTCCAATGTTGATCGACCTCAATGGTTTTGTTGGGTAAAATCCATTTGTTGATGTATTTGGTCAAATAATCTTTCATGTTTTCTGTGGTGTCTATCTCATGTGTTTTTTCTTGTTCCATAAATTTGTTTCTGGCACCGCCCAACAATAATCTATTGCCAATATTTCTAAAGTAAATATAACCATTGTCTGCATGGAAAACGGCTTTTAGCTTAAGGTTTTCTAGTGGTTTTGTTAAAATGATTTGTCCTCTTGCAGGTTCAATATCTAAATGGGGCACAAGAATTTTGGCAAAAGCATTGTTAGCAATTATTAGTTTATGGGCAGAAAAGGAGAGGCCATTGCTAGCTTTTAATTCATATCCATTAGTCGTTTTGTTGATGCTATCTATATTGCAACCCATCATCGGAATAATCCCTTTTTTAAGAACCATTTCAGTCAGTTTTTGGTTCAATAAGCCAGAGTCCAAACCACCTTCATGTGGATTGTAAATTGCTTTATTAAAAAAGTGGGTGCCAAGTTTTTGTATTTGTTTTTCGTTGTAAGTTGATTTTAGTCCAGTTTTTTCTTGAATCTTATTGTTCCAATATTGTATTTTTTCAAAAGAAGATTGATAAATAACCTCTTTTTCAAAGACTTCATAAGACCCAGAATTATAGTAAGCAACATTTTTTTGCCCACACAATCCAAGAATTTTCTTAATGCCTAAATATCTTTTTTCTAAAAGCTCTAAGATATCGTTTTCGGTGCTGTTTGAATGGTCCATTATCAATTCAGAAATACTTCCAAAACAAGTGAATCCTGCGTTTTTTGTGGAGGCTCCATAAGAAAAAGGTGCTCTGTCAATGATACAAACCCTTGCTTTAGAATACTTTTTCTTTAAATTTATTGCAATTTGTTTGCCAGATAAACCTGCGCCAACAATAGCAAAATCAAAGGTTTTAAGTATTTGAGAGGTTTCCCAAAAAGATGTTTGATGGTTCATAAAAAAAAATATAAATTTATTTGCTACAAAAATAAATAATTTTATATATTTGCAGTCCCATTTCAGGAAAAAAGTTCTTTTAAAAAAATAAGCGAGAATAGCTCAGTTGGTAGAGCGCAACCTTGCCAAGGTTGAGGTCGCGAGTTCGAACCTCGTTTCTCGCTCAAACATTATTTAAAAAGCCCATTGTTTGGGCTTTTTGTTTATTGTAGAGTCGCCCAGATGGTGGAATCGGTAGACACGCAGGACTTAAAATCCTGTGGCTTCACGGCTGTGCGGGTTCAAGTCCCGCTCTGGGTACTAAAAAGGTCTGTTTTTCATGAAAACAGATTTTTTTTTGTTCAATAATTAATGACATTTAATTTTGATTTATTTAAAAGTGTGTGTTTGTAAACTAATTATTAAGTTTTTGATAAAATAGAAATGAATTGGATTCTATTAATTATGGCTGGCCTGTTCGAAGTGGCGTTTGCCTCCTATTTAAGAAAAGCAAAGGAAACCATAGGGCAATAAATGTTTCTTTTGTATTTTGGCTTTTTGTTGTGTTTAACAATAAGCATGGTTTTATTGCTAAAAGCCACCCAAACCTAACCTATTGGCAACGCTTATGCCGTTTGGACGGGCATTGGGGCAGTTGGCACAGTTATAGTAGGTAATTTATCTTTAAAGAACCTGCCACATTTTGGAGAATCTTTTTTATCACTATTTTATTGTTATCAATCATAGGATTGAAAGCAGTGTCAAACTGCTCAATAGTAATATATTCCTTGATTTTTAAGGTCATAAAAATAGAAATTAAGACCAGTCTATTTTTTATATCAACAGCTTTTGTTTATTGGTTTAAATATTGAGATTTAATGTAATCGCTCATCGTTTGGTAAACTTCTTTTAACTCAGGGAAGTCCGCCAATGCTAATAAATGTGCATTAATTGTGTTTAAATCGTTCCTTTTTGCCGGCCCTGTTTGTGTTTGTTTGGCTTCATAGCGATTTAAATTATCAAATGTTTGTGCCATTAGAGGTTTTAATAGCTCAAAATCTAAATTATTCAGCTTGCAAAAATCTTGCGACATGATAATCATGGCGTTTGTGAAATTATTTACCATGACTGCTGACAAATGATATTGCAAACGCTGTTCAGAGTTGATTTCCTGCGGGTTGTCAATTATTTTGAGCAAGGCATCCTCAATTGCAGATTTGGTCTCACGGCTGTTGTATTCCATTAAAAATGGAAATGGTATAATATTGTCTTGCCAAAGCTTTTGAATAGATTGTAAAGGATAAATTACCGCATAATGACTGTGTTTGCTAAGCGTGTTGATGCCAACAGCGCCCGAACAATGGCAAATAATACCATTTTCTATAGCATTAGAAACAACTTCTATTTGGCTGTCGCTAATGCATAATATCACTAAATCATTGGGATTAAAATGAGAGTAATCTGTTTTTAATTCAATACCGTATAAAGAGGCCAATGCTTGACCCATTATTTGATTTCGGGCAACAATTGATTTTAGAGGCAAATTATTGGTTAATAACATGTTGGCCCAAAAATTGGCTACATTCCCAGAACCAACAATATGAATATTTTCTATTTTCAAATCACATTCTTTTAAATGCGTCTGTTAGATTCTCTAAATCTATTGATAATGGCCAAAATGAATCCAAAAATCATGATTACTGTTCCACCCCAAAGCAAATTAATGTATGGAAACTCAATAGCTTTCAAAATGATATACTCAATCTTAGGGCGTTTGGTAGCACTTGTAATTACAAACTTCATGTTTTTTGGATCATTTCCATCAGGAATAAATCTATCCAAAATAATCAAAACGCCTGCTTCCGGAATAATAGACTCTTTAAATCTAATTTTATCTTCGCTAATAAACTCAGGACGGGCTATAAAAGTATCGCCCATTGTATTAATAACAATCTCAGCTTGCAGATGTATTTTTTTAAGGTCTTGGCTAGCTTCAATCACATTGATTTTTCTAACCATCAGCTGTCTGTTTGCGTCTTCAGTGGCAAAGGTTTGATTAATGGAAACAGTATCAGTTTTGAAATTATCGAATTCTTTTTCTTCAAAATCTTCCATACTGCTTTCAAATGTAATATGCGTGAAAATGTCTTTTGTTAAATAATGTCTGGTATCAGGGTTTACAACAACACCCATTTTAGGATTGTTTTGAATATTAGGATACAATTTAAAAGAATCTTTTATTAATCCATTCTTATCTAAAACCTGATATTGAACCTCGAAATAGGTATTAGGAGCAACGGTTTTAGAATTAACATAAGTTGCTTTAATTTTGTTGTCATCAAAAAATACGGGTCTTCCTTTTGCCAATAGAATATTTTCTCTATTGTTTGATTTTGCATTTTGGTCTTCGGTTCCATCGGCAGATGTTTCAGAAAAATAGCCAACACCAGTTTTGTTGACGCTCAACACCTTTTTGTTTACAGAAGAAACCACCACACCAATCATCATTAACCCAAAGCCAGCGTGCGCTATGGCTCCGCCTGAAAGTTTTAGCTTTCCTTTCAGAACTATGTGAATATAGTGCATGTTTGCAACAATAGTATAACATCCGCCAACTATCAGTAGCAGATATTTAAATTGCCAAATGTTAAATAAAAACAAAGCCCCTGTTGCTAAAACCAATGCCACTAATAAGGAATTGGCCATTTTTTCAAAAACCTTTTTTGAATCACTATTTTTATATCTAAAAAACTGTCCTATGGCTGTCAAAACAACAATTGGAATGGCGAACCAAATTTGAATTTTATTATAATATTCTTCCCCTGCAGAGGCCATGCTAGTTCCAAATAATTTATTGAAAACCGGAATGCTTGTCATGGTGATAATTTGCAAACCAGACAATAAAAGAACCATACTACCAACAAACATCCAAAATTCTCTGCTATATAATTTGTCGGTTTCTATGTTGGTGCCGAATCTTTTAAATAAATTATATACAAAAAATATGGTTGCAGTTAAAAATACGGTAACGCCAATAAAACTTTTTAAAGTTGTGCTTATTGGAATGTTTAATGTTGAAACTGACATTAAAAGGCCAAAACTTAAAATAAAAAACAGCAATGATTGTTTAAATGTTTTGAAACTTATTGCATAGGTTAGCAATATAAAAACAAACAAAAGGATAATTAATTGACCAGACAAGCCAAGGTCTGTAAATGAATGCACGCTTGCGTTTCCTAAAATACCACTTCTTGTTAAGAATGTTGCATAAAGCACCATGAAGAAAGAGAAACATGTTAAAACAAAAGTTAGAACTGGGTATTTTTTAGTTGCTTTATTAATCAATAATAGATGTGAAGCGGTTATTAACAAAAGCCAAGGCATTAGTGATGCGTTTTCTACGGGATCCCATGCCCAATAGCCGCCAAAACTTAAACTTTCATAAGCCCAATAACCTCCCATAATAATTCCCAATCCTAAAACCATTACTCCCAATAAAGTCCAAGGTAGGGCAGGAATCATCCATTCTTTAAGTCTATTTGTCCAAAGGCCAGCAAAAGCAAATGCAAAAGGAATAATTGTAGAAGCAAAACCAAAAAATAAAGTTGGCGGATGAATGACCATCCAATAGTTTTGCAACAATGGATTTAAACCATTGCCATCTTTATAAACTTGTAAATAATTTTCTATCCCAATTTTATCTAAAACAGGAATCAAAAGGATTTCAGGGTTGTATTCCCTCATCAAAATAAAAGGACTGCTGCCAATTTTTAGGTCGCCAATATTAAAGCCAAGCAACATACTGCTAAGGATAATTTCTGCAACTGCAACAACCGTCATCACGGGTGCTTCCCATTCTTTGGATTTAAAGATTAATAGAATACCCAAAACCGCATGCCAAAACATCCAAAGCAAGAAGCTGCCTTCTTGACCTTCCCAAAAACAGCTAATCATATAATAAATTGGCAATTCGGTGGATGAATGTTGATAGGCGTATTGATATTCGAAGAAATGGCTGTGTATAATGTAAAATAGAGATACAAAAATTAAGACAACTGAAAAACTATGAATGTAAAAAAACATTCTGCCTAGTTTTCTAAAGCTGTCTTCTTTTTTATTGACTGCCAAAGCATAAGAAATGGCGGCTATTAAAGCAGAAATAAAAGCTAAGACTACTGCAAAATGGCCAATATTGCCAATCCAAAGGTGTTCGTTGTTAAATTGAAGGGTTTTCAAAAGAAGAAATGTTGTTTATTTTTTTTCGTATTTGCTAGGACATTTTTTCAAAATATCTTTCGCTTCAAAATGGTCGTCATCTGTCATGTAACCAATCAGAACCACCTTGTCTGTTTTTTCCAAGTCCTGTGGTTTTGCGTTTCGGTAGATTACTTTTTTTTCTAATCCTGTGGTGTCTTTTGCATAAAACTCAAAATAGTTTGGGTCTGTTTGCGGATTGTATAATTGCGGGCGGTCTTTGCTAAGTGTTGTAACCACATGCAGTTTCATGGTTGGCTTGTCTTTTGCTATTTCTATGGCTTCGTTAAAACAAACATATTTACTAGTGTCACCATAAAAACTAATTCCAATGGCAATGGCAATGGAAATAAATACTATAATTACAATTTGAACAGGTTTCATTCTTGTTGTTTTTCTAATTTAGTAATTTTTAAGTCTAATCGGATTAAGTAAAGTACAATTAATATAAATATAATTGTTATAACGCCTATAACAACAAATAGTTTGTTGCCACTGCGCACCATTGACTCTGTTTGAGCAAAAACACTCATGCTATTGATTAGTAATATCAGAGTTAAATAATTTTTTATTTTCATTTTTTTGTTTAATGATTTCATGTCTTGAACGAAGTTCTGCTATCCATACAAATAATAATGTCCAACCGATTACGGCCGGATAAAATACATATTGCATATTGTGGGTTTGGTTATATGCTTTAAAATTTACAGCCTCGCCACTGCCAGGGTGAATGCTGAATTTAGCTATTTTGGGCATTATATATATTAATGCGACAAACAATGGGAATATAAAAATATTATATACCGCAGTTAAACGGGCTCGTTTCTCTTGATTATTGATAGATTTTTGAAGCAACCAATATCCGCCATACATTGCCATGCCAGCTGCCACGCCATTGAGTTTTGGATCATTGGTCCAAGGCGTTCCCCAAGTGTTGTAGGCCCAAAACATGCCTGTTGTTAGTCCGCAAAGTCCCATCAAAATACCCGTGTTTGTTAACTCTCTGGCATAAATATCTCGTTTAGGATTAAATTTGCCTAAATACATCATGCTGTTTATCCAAGCGGCTAGTAAAACTAAAACCATACCAAACCACATGGGTACATGGTAAAAAAGGTTTCTAATCGATTCGTCTAAAATGCCAACATCTGTTGGCAGGTCTAACATTAGACCATAAATAAGAACATAGCCAACAATTAGCGTTGCCAATATTTTATACCATTTGTTAGGAATGAATTGCATGCTTTTTATATTCAGCGCAAATTTAAGGGTTTTAAAAATTTATAACTAACAATTTGTTGCCTTTATTATTTTAGGTTTGTTTAATAAATGGGTCGTGTTTTTTTTAATTAAAACAATGGGTTTTCTAATGATTTTTGGGGTGGGTAAAATGAGAGCTTTTATATTTATTAGTGCTTTGCATATTCCTAACTCTCAAGATTACTCATTTCCTTTTTTCAATTGAAAAAACGGTTGCATCCATTTTTGATGGATGTCGTAGTTATCAGTAATGCTGTTTTAGTAGGCCGTGGCTTGCATTCGTTCTTAGATGATTTTACTTTGCCAATAATCAAAATTTGTAGTCGCATCTTATTTTTTAAACATACTAAAATGCCGTTCTATTCATATTCATCTGCTCACGAAGGTATGATAATTTATTTTAAACCAATTTATGATTATGTTTGCAAACAGAATTAAAATTTGAAATTATTTTTTTGAGTTTACACACTTTTACACACTTTTTGAGATAGTGTCGGATTCCCCCAAAAACAATTCGTTAATCCAATCTTCAACAATTTAACAATTCTCCATTTTCCATTCTCAATTCTCCATTAACAATTAATTCTATCATCCGATTTATTTTTTTATCTTTGCACTGAAAAATGTTGACTTTAAATGAGCTAGCCTTCGATTTTGGGGGCAGATACCTGTACAGAGATGTTAATTGGCAAATTACCCCAGGAGAAAGAATTGGTTTGGTGGGGCAAAACGGAACGGGAAAATCTACGATTCTTCGTATTATAACTGGCGAATATCAGCCCACAGAGGGCAATTTATCTAAATCAAAAGATTGTACAATTGGTTTTTTGAACCAAGATTTGTTGAGTTATGAAAGTGACGAAAGCATATTGAATGTGGCCATGCAAGCTTTTGAAAAAGCTTTGCAGTTGCAAAAAGAGATTGATGAAATTATGATTAAATTGGAATATGATTATTCTGAGGAAGTTTTAATGGATTTAGGTAATAAACAAGAAGCTTTTGAGGCTTTGGATGGGTATAATATTCATTTTAAAACCGAAGAAATATTAGAAGGATTGGGTTTCAAAACTGAAGATTTGCAAAGGCCATTGTCAGAGTTTAGCGGAGGGTGGCGTATGCGGGTAATGTTGGCAAAGCTGTTGTTGCAAAATCCAAAATTATTGCTTTTGGATGAGCCAACGAATCACTTGGATTTACCGTCTATTGAGTGGATTGAAGATTATTTACAATCCTATGCAGGCACGGTTATTATTGTATCGCACGATAGATATTTTTTGGATAAAATGGTAACTAAAATTGTAGAAGTAGCCAATAAACGGGTTTATCAATACACAGGAAATTACACCAAGTTTTTGGTTCAAAAAGCAGAGCGAGATGAGTTGCAAGGCAGAGCTTACGAAAACCAACAGCAGTTTATCAAACAACAAGAAAAACTGATTGACCGTTTCAAAGCCAAGGCGAGTAAAGCTACAATGGCGCAGAGCAGGATGAAAATGCTCGATAAAATTGATCGCATAGAAGAGGTTCAAAACGATGAATCGGTAATGAAACTTAAATTTAAGGTGAGGCAGCAGCCGGGCAAAGTTATCATAACCACAAAAAACATATCGAAACAGTATAACGATCAAATTATCTTCAAAAACTCGGATGCTCAAATTCTGAGGGGCGATAAAATTGCACTGATTGGGGCAAATGGTAAAGGGAAATCCACCTTGCTTAGAATTATTGATAAAAGCGAACCTGTGCAAACAGGCGAGGTGGAATATGGCCACAATGTTCAAAAAACATTTTATGCGCAGCATCAGTTAGAGTCGTTAAATATTCAAAATGAATTGATAGAAGAACTTGGGCAAATGGGTTCAACAAAGCTTGAAAGCGAATTGCGCACCATTTTAGGTTGCTTCTTGTTTTCGGGCGATGATGTCTATAAAAAGATAAAAGTGTTGAGTGGAGGCGAAAAAGCAAGGGTTGCTTTAGCGAAAACATTGGTTTACGAAGCCAATTTCCTTTTGCTCGATGAGCCAACAAATCACTTGGACATTCAGAGTATGAATATTTTGATTCAAGCATTACAAGAGTATGAAGGTACATTTATAACAGTTTCGCACGATAGGCATTTTATTTCTCAAATAGCCAATAAAATTTGGTGGATAGAAGAGGATATTATAAAAGAATATTTGGGAAGTTATGATGAGTGGAAAGATTTTATGCAAAAGCGCGATATCAGTAATAAAGCGCTTGTTGGTAATGTGAAAAAAGAAATACCCAAAAACGAAACGAAGCCACTGGAAGTGAAATCCGTTGCAAACGAAGGCGAAAAGCAAAAGAAACAGTTTCAAAATAATCTGAATATCATAGAGCAAGACATAGAAAATATTAAAAAACAACTTGCTGCTATAGAAAATAAAATTGCAAATACAAGCAATCAAGTTGAAATTGGCACGCTTTCTGAACAGTATCAAACCATACAAACTCAAATTGTGGAAAAAAACAAAGAATTTGAAACAATATTTGAGCAATTATTAAGTTTATAAAAAACCATTTACCCATGAAAAAAATATTTTACCTTAGCTTCTTTTTTATATTAAGTGCCAATCTTTTTGCAGCATATTTGCCTTTAAGATATGAAAATGTTAACTATGAGGAAAATATAAAAACGGTTATCTTAACACAAGCCAATTCCATTGAGCGTTTTCCGGCCATTGATTTGAACAGCAATCAACAGTTGCATCTTTATTTTGACGATTTAATGCCAGAGAGTGACAATTATCAATATACTTTTATACATTGCTCGGCTGCATGGCAGCGCTCAAATTTAAGACAGAACGAATATTTAAAAGGCAATTTTTTTGAAAACATACAAAACTATTCTTTCTCTAAAGCCACCTTTCAGGTTTATACACATTATGATGTTTTTTTCCCAACCTATGAAATGAAACCATCCGTTTCGGGAAATTATTTAATGGTTGTTTATCGTAATTTTGATGAAAATGATATTATTCTTAGTCGTAGATTTATGGTTGTGGAAGATAAATTTGTTATAGAACCTAGTCCCAAAATTGCAACCAATCCTGATGTTCGGTTTAGTTCTCAGGAAATTGATTTTATGGTAAACTTGGGCGAAAGTAGAATCCCAAATCCTATGTTGGATATAAAAGCCACAATTATGCAAAACCTTAGGTGGGACAATGCCATTTTTGATTTGAAACCCCGTTTTATTAATGGGAAATATCTTGATTATAATTACGAAACAGGCAATGTTTTTTTGGGCGGAAATGATTTTAGATATTTTGATACCAGAAGTCTCCGTTTTTTAAGTTTCAATGTGCGCAGAAAATACATGGAAGACAACCTAAAAAATGTGGTATTAAACAATGACGCTCCCAGAAATTTGATGCCATATATCCAAACAATAGATTTTAACGGAAAAATTGTGATTGACAATAGAGATAATGGTGTTAGGGGAGAGATTGAAGGCGATTATGCAAAAGTTCATTTTACCTATATAAGCGACAAACAAGCGCATGATGTGTATGTTTTTGGCGAGCTAACCAATTGGCAAATGAAACCAGAATTTAAAATGGAATGGAACGAAAAGTTTCAACAATATGAATTGGCGGTAATGTTAAAACAAGCCTATTTCAACTATTATATTGTAACCGATAATCCTGAGGGAACAGTGAGCCTAAAAGAAACCGAAGGCAATTTTAGCAATACAGAAAATGATTACCATATTATGATCTATCATAAAAATCAATTTATGCAATATGATGAACTTTTAGGAACGATTTACTGCAATTCAGTTAAAAGATAAAGAATGAACAACGATAAAATAAAAATCCTTTGGGCCGATGATGAGATAGACTTATTAAAGCCACACATTCTTTTTTTAGAACAAAAAGGATATGAGATAATTGCAGTTAATAATGGCAATACGGCTATTGCTAAATGCTTAAGCGAAAAGCCCGACTTGGTTTTTTTAGATGAAAATATGCCTGGCATCAGTGGACTAGAAACCCTAAAGCAGATCAAAGAAATTGATGCAGATGTGAAAGTAATTATGATTACCAAAAGCGAAGAGGAATATATTATGGACGATGCCATTGGTTCTCAAATAGCTGATTATTTAATTAAACCAGTCAATCCAAATCAGATTCTTCATTCTATTAAAAAAATAATTGATAAAAACCGTTTAATCACCGAAAAAACCACTCAAAATTATCAGCAGGATTTTAGAAATCTTAGCAACATGCTAACAGATAATATTAGTTTAGACGAATGGAAGGATGTTTATAATAAATTGATTTTTTGGGAACTTGAATTTGATAAATCTTCGGACAAAAGCATGGGCGAAATATATTTAAGTCAAAAAAAAGAGGCCAATCATAATTTTTGTAAATTTATTACTAAAAATTATATAAGTTATTTGAGCCCAACAGGCGACAATGGTCCAGTAATGAGCAATAATCTTATGCGCAGAAAAGTGGTACCACAAATGCAAGATGGCATTCCAACCTTTTTTGTTTTGATAGATAATCTTAGATTAGACCAATGGCGCACAATTTCTCCTATTTTAAAAGAAAAATTTAAGATTATAGAAGACGATCAATACCTTGCTATTTTGCCAACCACAACCCAATACTGTCGTAATGCAATTTTTAGTGGTTTGTTGCCTTCAGAAATAGAAAAAAGATTCCCTGAGAAATGGAGCAATGACGAAGACGAGGGTGGAAAAAATAATTTTGAGTTAGATTTTTTCAATGATTTATTATCTCGATTAAGAATAAATGGCAAAACATCTTATACGAAAGTAACCAACTTGGATGGCGGCAAAGCCATGGTTGATGATGTACCCAATATGTTTAAAAACGATATTAATGTGATTGTTTATAATTTTGTTGATGCATTTAGTCATGCTCGCACAGATGTTAGCATAA
>JBDNIM010000321.1:0-1193 GCA_041688295.1 Bacteroidia bacterium | reverse complement strand
ACGAACTGTATTCTTCTTTGTATTCCGAGATGATGTAATAACCACTTTTTTTCGAAAGCCTGTTTAACTCATAGAATCCATTTTGACCTAAAAAAAGATTGTCTATGTTAAAAGTAGTGTTCCAATTGGTGGTATTGTCAAATTGTTCGTTTAAAGCGATTTTAGTAAACTCTTTGCTCACCTCTTGAGAAATCAAACTAAAACAACCGAAACTTATAAATAATAGGAAAAAAAACTTCATCTTTGCACTTGCTTAAAATTAAAAGCAAATTTAATATTATTTATGATAAAGACGGCTTGTTTTAAAATTTTGTTTTTCGTTGCACTTGTTTTTGGTTTTGTGGCTTGTAAAAACGATATAGATGTTTTGGCTAAGTTTGAAGAAAATGCAGTGGTTTATGCTATACTTTCTGCTTCGGAAACCACCCATTTTGTAAAAATAAACAAAGTGTTTACCAACCCAAATGCAAAAGCATCTGATGTTGCTCAAATTGCAGATTCTTTGTTTTTTGACACCATAACACCTGAAATTGTGGAACAACAAACTGGCAGAAGAATCCTTTTGTATAAAGCCAATGTTGTGTTAAAAGACTCTGGTTTTTTTGCCAAATCGCCCAATTATCTGTATGCCACACCAAACAACACAATTTTGAACCCTTTGTATAATTATGCTATTGAGTTTAGATTGCCAAAATCGCAGAAACTAATCAGCGCAAGCACCAATATTGTTAGGCCGTTCAACATTCAACAACCTAATTTAAGCTTTTCTAATATTTTAGATTTTAATTTGAATGCTAGGTTCAATATTCGTTTTTTAACGCCCATAAACAGCAAAGTTTTTGATGCTATTTTCATTTTCAACTACTCGGAAACCGACAAAAACAACCCTGGCATTGTAGAAAACAAATCAATTTCGTGGAAAGTAATGAACAATGTGAAGACAGACAAAGACAGAGGGGGCGAAATTATTAGCACTATGGTTGAAAGCATTTCATTTTATGATTTATTGGTTTCCAATATCAAAAAAAACGACAATGTGATTAGAAAATTCGAGCCTTGCCAACTTACTATTTATGCAGGCAATCTGGAGTTGGACACCTACATTCAATCTTTGCAACCTTCTATTGGCATTGTACAAAAACAATCTGAATACACCAACATTAACAATGGGGTTGGCATTTTTGCATCTCGTT
>JBDNIM010000320.1:0-6066 GCA_041688295.1 Bacteroidia bacterium | reverse complement strand
TGGGATTTTGGCGATGGTACAACGAATGGATGGATATTTAACAGGGCAGACCAAAGAAAAAGATATGCTAAAGAAGGCGATTATACGATTACCTTGATAGCAAAAAACAGCTGTGGTTTTGATACTTTTAAAGAAAAAATAATGGTTTATTATAACCCAATAGCCAAATTCTCTTTTGACCAAAATCGTGGCTGCAATCCTCTAATTGTTAATGTTATTGATACATCATCGGGCAGAGAAAATACAAGACTTTGGACAATTACGGAAGGAAATAAAACTACCACTTCAACTGATTCAATATTAAAACAAACATTTACAACGCCCGGAACGCACACAATAACTTTAAAAGTTTCGAATAAATGTAATAGTTCCAGTTTAACACAGAAATTTATTGTGAACGACAAGCCAAAATCAAATTTCACGATGACTAATGCTGGTTGCAAACCTCTAAAAGTAAATTTTAATAATACAACAAACTCTTACTTTTCTAATGCAAATTTCACCTGGGATTTTGGAGACAACAGTTCGAGTAATTCAAAAAACCCACAGCAAAAAATTTATTCAAATGCTGGTGTTTATTCGATTAAATTGGTTGTAAACGACAGTTGTGGAACAGATACAATTATAAAAACGCTCACTGTTTATGATTTGCCACAAGCTAATTTTAGTATTGATACTGCAGGTTGCACCTTTGATTCTTTAAAGATTACAAATACATCGACAAATTCCAACCTTTTTAATTGGAACTTTGGCAATACTTTTAATAAAACCACCACTTCTACCAATGATTTTAAATATAGTTATAACAACTTTGGCAATTTTACAATAACAATGGTAGCTGGAACAAGCGCAGGTTGCAAAGATACAACTAGTAGAAAAATAAGAATTAAACCAGGCGCAAAAGCGGATTTCACAATTGACAAAACTTTTGGCTGTGCACCTGCAACCTTTAATTTCAAAAACACTTCGTTGCTCAGTGGTGGATTCTTTTGGTATATAAACAATCAATTATCGACTCAAAATCAAACTTTAAGCGCTTTGAACATCGACAATGACAGCACAATTATAAAAATAAAACTAATTGCGATTAGCACCTCCTCTTGTCAAGGTGATTCTATTGAAAAAACTATATTTACTCCTAAAAACCCAAAAGCCATCATTGAAAATAGTGATTCTGGTTGCGCGCCATTAAAACTTCAAACAAACAATCTTTCAGAGTATTCTAATAGTTATTTATGGAACTTTAATTCTAATGAAAAATCAACTTTAAAAAACCCGTCAACCATTTTTAAGGGTTCATTGGTTGCGGATACCATTCAATTCTATAAATTAAAAGTAAAAAATTGGGCAGGTTGTGTTGATTCCATGTTTGGCAAAGCAAAAATATTTGCACTACCTAAAGCCAATTTTAATATAAATGAAACACAGGGATGTTCGCCATTAAACATTACATCCACAAATATTTCATTAACTAATAATTCAAAATTATTTAACACACTCTATTTTAAATGGAAACTTAAAGACTCATTGTCAACAAGTGAAAACTTTTCAGACATTTTTTATGGCAGCAAAAAAAATGATACTGTTTATAAAATTCAATTAAATGTAACTTCAATCGATGGTTGCAAAGACTCGACAACAAAAAACATAAAAGTTTTTGCAGACCCTGAAACTAATTTTATTTTAAATAAGTATCAAGGATGCTATCAAATTTCAATTAACTCAACAAATCAAACCAAAACTAAAGGCTCGGCAGATGCCTCAAAAACTAGCTTTGCTTGGAATTGGGGAAACGGACAAACATCATTTAATCAAAATTTTTCTAATACTTATTTCGCCTCTAACTTTTCTGACACCGTATATAAAATTACTTTAATTGCTAGTAGCGAGTTTGGTTGTAAAGATACATTTGAAAAAGAAGTAACAGTTTTTGCCAAGCCGAATGCTAAATTTTTATTAAATCAATCACAAGGTTGTACCCCATTAATCATTGAAACGAGGAATCTATCAACTTCTAAAAATAATTTAGCGTTAAATTATAAATGGTCATTTAATGGAAACATTCAATCAACTAAAATTAATGATACTATTATTTATACAAATAAATCTGACAACCACAAAAATGAAACAATTGAGCTGATATCTACAAGTTTTCATGGATGCAAAGACACTGCTTTAGAACAAATAATTGTTTTTCCAAAACCAAAAGTAAATTTTAATTTGTCTGCTATAAGTGCGTGCGCTCCAGCAAAGATAGATGCAACTGACAATTCAACAAATGTTAATAAAAACTATTGGGGCATAAATAAACAATTATTTAATGAAAATCCAGTGAAAACTTTTCACCTTCCTGGCATATTTTTATTTGACACTGTTTACAATCTATATCATCAAGTTGAATCACCTGAAGGTTGTTGGAGTGACACTATATCAAAAGCCGTTTCAATATTTGGCAAGCCACAAGCTTCATTTGAAATTCCTAAAGACTCTTCTTGCAGCGCAGAAAAACATCAAATCAAAAACAATTCTCTAGGCGCAATTTCATACACTTGGGATTTTGGCAATGGAAGCAACAGTTTGAAAGTAAATCCAACTATTGCCTATAATCTGAATCCATTTAACCAAACCAATCAAATTTTCAAAATAACTTTGACTGTAAACTCATCAAAAAGCTGCAAGGATACTGTTTCAAAAAACATATTTGTTGTGAACAAACCTATTGCTAATATAATCTTGGACAAATACTTTGGTTGCACCCCGCTAGCAGTGAATTTTAAAAACCCATCGTCTAGATTTTCAACAATCAAATGGGATTTTGGCGATAACACAAGTTTTGAAGGTGGCGATTCAATTACACATATTTTTACGAACAACAATAGTTTGCCAATTGTCAACCAAATAAAATTAACCAAATCTCTTTTCAATTGCAAAGATTCAATGACAACCATTGTTACAACTTATCCTATTCCTAATGCAGATTTTCGAATTAACCGTCCTAATTTATGCGATGAAGGTTTTTTTGAATTTAACGATAATTCTAAAAATCGAAGCAATAGTATTTGGTCAATAAATGAAACCGTATTTTATGGGCAGCTTGACTTAAATACGACATTAAGTTATTCTTTTATCCAAGACACAGTTCACAAAATTAAACTTTCCGTTGAAAATAATTATGGGTGCAAAGACAGTTTAATAAAACCCGTTATTTTGAAACCGAAAATGAAAATTGCATTTTATAGCAGCACATTAGAGACATGCGAAAAAGGGATGACGAGTTTTATTAACCAATCAAAAAATGCTGTTAGATATTTATGGAAATTTGGTGATAATGGATTTTCTAATGAAATAAACCCACAATATATTTACAAAAACCCTGGCGACTTTTCTGTTAAATTAATTGGATATGACAGGGATGGATGCGTAGACAGCTCGACAAACAATTTTTTTCAAAGGGTATTGGCATTACCAAATTATCATATTTCTTATCTGCCACTTGCACCCAAGTTACCAAATGCTATCGTTAATTTTATTGCATTTACAACAACAGGTTATAGCAATTTAGAAAAAACAACTTTTGATTGGGATTTCGAAAATGGCGATTCTTTTAAACATATTGGCAGTTCTAGTGCTGTTTATGTAACTTATTATAAAAAAGGGCTTTATTTTGTTTCCGTTAAAATTTCTAACAAACATTGTAGTTCAATTGTAAGAAAATCAGTCTATATTGATCAATTTAAACCAATTGCTAACTTTTTAGCTGATACTTTGTTTGGTTGTGCTCCTTTAAAAGTAAAATTTACCAATCTATCGGAATATTCCGACACATTTATTTGGAATTTTGGTGATGCAACACCAGAATCATTAGAAAAAAACCCAATCCATTTTTTCAATAGAACAGGAACCTTTGAAGTTACGCTTACGGCAATTGGCGAAGGTGGGCTTAGCATTTATAAAAGAGTAAAATACATAGTTACATTAGGAAAGCCAAGTGCTGACTTCAATGTTTCAAAGAAATTTCTTTCTATTCCAAATGCTATATTTAAAGCTACAAATGAATCTTATGATTTTGTTTCTAGCCAATGGTCGGTAACTGATAGCCTTGGAAATGAGCAACAATCATCAATTTTAAAAGATCCTTCTTTCAACATTAATCAAGTAGGAAGGTTTAACATTTCTTTGATTGTTTCAAACTCCAATGGATGTGTTGACACCTTAATAAAGCCTAATTATATTAGAACAGAACAGCCCGGATATGCTTATGTTCCATCGGCTTTTTCTCCTAATAAAAACAACATGAATGATGGATTTAAGCCTGAATTATTCAATGTAAAAGACAGGAATTACACTTTCCAAATTTTTACACGCTGGGGCGAAAAAATATTTGAAACTAGTGATATAAATGGTGAATGGGATGGAACCTACAATGAAAAAAACTGCTCGCAAGAAGTTTATGTTTGGATAGTTTATGGCGAATTTGCAAACAATGAGACTTTTTCTAGAAAAGGAACATTAACCTTATTGAGATAATGGTTTAATATTGAATGAAATACAAGCCCTTGTTATCTACTTTCATAATTGGAGGCTGACGCATTAATTCAAAAAAATCGTATCCTTTTTGCAAATTTTCCCAAAAAAAGAGTCGATTAGGATCAAAGTTATATGCTGAATTCAAATAAGACCAATTGCTAGCATTCATTCTACAAGGGAAAATGTGTATTGGAATATAATAATTGGTGTTATTTGCGCTTGAATTTACTTGTATATTGCACCAATATAGTTCTTTTATGACTTGATTACTCATAGGTAAACAACCAATGGTTAAACTATCGCCATGGACAAATATTTGCCCACCATAATTTCCTTTTTTGCCTAAAATACTATCACTTTTGTTAGGATAAGAAACTTTATAAGACAAATAAAAACTGCTATATGGGTTGTATTGATTGATGGTATAAAAACCTTCAGGCACTTGAAAATCGCCTTCATATCTTTTTGGGCCAAGCGAACCTGAAGTATTTACTACTTTATATATTTTTAATAGTTTATAACGATGATGAGCGCTATCTGCGGCCCAAAGCTCCATTTCTTTTTCTTTTTTAAAGGACCTCCAATAAACAAATTTAGGTGGATATTGCAAATGATTGCTTTGAAAAAGACTTTTTAATTTATCATCAGCAGACAGCCTAGCCTCCCAAACCCTTTGATTGCCGAGTTGTCTTTCAGTAAAAATTTGAGGTTGAGCAAAAATTTTAAGTGATACAAAAAACAAAACTAAATGGAAACAGCGAACCATTAATCAATTACACTAACTTTAATACTATTTGCCATCGATTTTTTATGAATTGGCATACTCGCTGTGTGAATGACAATATCGCCAAATTCTACAAGATTATTTGCTTTTAATATCTCAATTACATCTATAAAAGTGTGATCGGTGCTAATATATTCATCATAATAAAACCCACGCACTCCCCAAACTAAGCTCATCGCTTTTAACAAAATTTCATTATTTGTGAAAATATAAATATTAGCTTTTGGCCTGTAACTAGATATTTCCATAGCCGAATAGCCCGACCTTGTCATTCCAACAATAGATTTTGCTTTCAGATGATCGCTCATCCTAACTGCAGTAAAACAAACTTCGTCTGAAATAAAAGTTTCACTTAATAAATTGGGTTTTTGACCTTTAAAATAAACCCTTTTATCTTTTTCTACATCCTTGACAATTTTTTCCATGGTTTCCACAACCTTTAGCGGAAAAAGGCCAACACTTGTTTCGGCACTTAACATCACAGCATCCGCACCATCAATAACAGCATTTGCAACATCGCTAACCTCTGCCCTTGTTGGTGTTGAGCTAAATATCATACTTTCCATCATTTGCGTTGCTACTATAACAGGAATGGCAGCATTGATACATTTTTCAATAATATTTTTTTGAATAATTGGCAAATCCTGCAATGGCATTTCCACCCCTAAATCTCCACGCGCGACCATAATTGCATCCGTTACAGCAATAATGGAATCAATATTTTTAACCGCTTCGGGCTTTTCTATTTTTGCAAT
>JBDNIM010000319.1:0-1606 GCA_041688295.1 Bacteroidia bacterium | reverse complement strand
GTTATTTCACGATAAAACCAGGTGTAAGAATCAGCTATAACAACAGATATCAAGCACCCATTATTCCATCTCTTCAATTTCAATACAGCAGATTAAAGAACTTTACATTCAAATATTCATTTGGAAATGGGTTTAGAGCGCCAGGCCTAAAAGAATTGTATTTAGATTTTGTTGACAATAATCATAACATTTTGGGTAATGAAAATTTAAAATCGGAAGTTTCTCAAAATCACAACTTTAGTATTGTTAGCAAACAAAAATTGAGCAATAACAGAAACCTTATTTTAACAAACTCCTATTTTTTCAACAAAATAAACAACCAAATTGCATTAGTTGTAGTTGATCAAAACACATTGTCATATACTTATAAAAATATTGATAAATTTCGTTCTTGGGGGACAAACTTATTTGCACAAATATATTTTGGCAAATTGTTTCTATCCTCTGGTTTTAGCATTACAGGTATAAGAAACTCAGCATTTGATGCAATTGGGCAAAAGAACTTTTTATATACCCCTGAGTTCAATTTTCAATCTTCATATTCACTTAAACATAAAAAACTTGAACCTACCACATTTTCGGTTTTTTATAAATACAATGGCAAAGTTAGAGGTTTTGAACTTAATGAAACAAGAGAAGTTGTCCCTACAAGTATTTC
The DNA here is from genome assembly GCA_041688295.1 of Bacteroidia bacterium. Taxonomy (GTDB): domain Bacteria; phylum Bacteroidota; class Bacteroidia; order NS11-12g; family UBA955; genus JABMMZ01. The sequence goes on along the minus strand of JBDNIM010000319.1, from coordinate 948 downwards.
AGATTTTTCCTCTTTTGATGCCTCTGTAAACCAATCATTTTTTGAGAAAAAACTAAGATTTACATTGGGTTTAAAAAACATATTAAATATTACAAATGTATTAACAGTTGGCTCCGCAACTGTGCATTCTGCCGCTAGCAGCAGTATGCCTATTTCAATTGGCCGTTCATTTTTTGTGCAACTAAACTTTAATATATAAATGATAAACAATTATAAATTTATTCTTGTTATTCTATCGAGTTTCTTGTTGAGTGCTTGTTTTAAAAAAGAGGCACCAATAAAAAGAGGCACGGGAGATACAATTATAAACAGTGTTTTTTTAGGAGAAAATTATGAAAATCAAATATTTTTCGACTTAGGGACTAATACATTTCAACAAAAAAACCTGATAGAATGGGATTTAAGATTTCAGAGTGGGAAAAATGAAATTGGCGTTTTTGTAAATACAGGCAAAGAAATTAAAATGCGAAAGCTAAATTTGTATAATTTAGATGAACCTTTAACAGCAGACACAAATTACATTAAAAGTATTCCTGAATTAGTTGACAATCCAGACGGAAATGCAAATAATTCAGCAATTGGAGACTGGACAAAGTATATATTATCTAATGGAAACAAATCGGGTATCTATGTTTTAGAATTAACTTATGAAAAAGGATGGAATAGGTTTATAAGATTACAAACATTATCATCGAATGACTCTTTTTATGTATGTAAATTTGTGCCATTATACAAAAACGGAATAAAGGTAACTGAATGGGATATTACAACAAAGATTCCCAAAAATTTCAATCAAAATTTTACCTATTTTAGTTTTAAAAATGATGGAAAAATTGTTGAAAATGCTGAACCAGATAAAAGAACATGGGATATTGAATTTACAAAATACAAACATACTTTTTTTGAATTCACACCGCCTTTGCCCTACCCTGTTACAGGTATTTTGAG
>JBDNIM010000318.1:0-6766 GCA_041688295.1 Bacteroidia bacterium | reverse complement strand
TAGCCAAAAATGCAGTAGAAAAAGGATTAACCTATGCCTACCGCGATCGTAAACAAAAGAAAAGAAACATTCGTGCCGTTTGGATAGTGCGTATTAATGCCGCTGTAAGAGAATACGGAATGTCTTATTCTGAGTTTATTGGTAAATGTAATGCAAAAGATATCACCCTTAGCAGAAAAGCTTTGGCAGATTTAGCATTAAATCATCCTGATGCTTTCAAAGCAATTATCAACGAAGTGAAAGATGCAACGCCAATCTCTCGCCCAGACAATGCGCCAAAAGCAAGCAGAAAAGCAGCAGAACCAGTTGCAGCTGTTAAAACTAAAGTAGTTGCAACTGAAGCAAAGGTTGCGGCAGTTGTCCAAGAAGCACCTGCAGTTGCAAGTGATGCAAAAGGAACAGAAGAATAATTATTATTTGATAATATAAAAAAAGGGATTGAATTTTATTCAATCCCTTTTTTTATATTAAAGTTTTTGTGTTGTTTTTATTTCAAATTGTAAGGTATTTCTTTTCAGAGTAAAAGTAATGCCAATTCTAAGATTAAAATAGTCCAAACTATTTTAAATGCCAGCCAGCTCCGCCTTAAAAAAGCACAATTTCTTGAGCGGAGATATAGCTTTAAAATAGGACAATCAAACGCAGCGGTGATTGGACTATATTGAGAGCATAATAGGTATAAGTCTTCAATAATTGTGATAGTGGATGGTTAATTAATACTAAATGGAATGCTCAAATTTATAATTCATCAAAAGCAAATGTATTATATTTTGTTTTTAAATATGGCGCACTTAGCAAATTTGAATCGTCATAAGGATGTCTCATTTTCGGAATATTGTGGAATTAAGATATTTTGACACTATCCATAAGAATAAGTAATGACGAATAACCAATAACTACCCGATTGCTATCGGGACCAAACACTAATTAAGCTGCAGGGCATTTAAGTTTTTATAATATCCTTTTACATTGGCAATTAGTTCGTTGTGTTTGCCTTGTTCAACAATGCTGCCTTTGTTTAAAACCAAAATATTGTCAGAATTTCGTATGGTGCTTAGTCTGTGAGCAATTACAATGCTCGTTCTATTTTTCATTAAAGTTTCCAATGCTTGTTGTACTAAATGCTCACTTTCGCTATCCAAAGCACTTGTGGCTTCATCCAATAAAAGGATAGATGGATTTTTAATCAATGCCCTTGCAATAGCAATTCTTTGTTTTTGTCCACCAGATAATTGTATACCTCTTTCTCCAACAATTGTTTCAAATTTTTCTGGAAAAGATTCTATAAAATCAAAAGCATTCGCTTGTTTTGCGGCCTCAATTATTTCTTCTTTATTTGCGTTTGGATGACCGTATAAAATATTTTCGTAGATGGTCCCTCCAAATAAAGTAACATCTTGCGGAACATAAGCTATTTGTTGTCTTAAATCAAAAAGTTCATAATCGTTAATACTTTTTCCATCAATTAAAATTTCACCACTATCGATATTAAAAAACTTCATAATTAAAGCTGCAATTGTTGTTTTTCCGCCACCGCTTCCTCCAACTATTGCAATTTGTTGGCCTGGTTCAACATAGAAAGAAACTCCGTTTAAAACTGTGATTTCTTTTCTTGATGGATAGGCGAATTTCACATTTTTAAATACAATTGAACCTTTTAATTTTACAAAGTTTTTATTGCTGCTAGATATGTTTTCTCCAGCCGTTTGAATCAATTCTTTTACGCGTTGGGTTGCGCCTATAGTTTTTTGTAATTGTCCAAACATATCAGCAAAACCGCCCAATGTGCCACCAACAAATACACTGTAAATAACAAAACTCAAAAGCGTTCCAACATTCATTGTGCCTGCTTGAACCATGCCAGCACCATACCAAACCACATATGAAATAGCGCCAAATACAGCAAAAATAATGAATGATACAAACACACCTCTGTAAGTGCCTGTTTTTACAGCAAAATCTACCAATTGTCTCATTGTTTTTCCATATCGGTTATTTTCTGTTTGTTCGCCCGTAAAAGCTTTAACAACGCTTATGCCTTGCAATGTTTCTTGAACAATAATGCCACTTTCTGCTAGCATATCGCTTTCTTTTTTACTCAGTTTTCTTATTTTTGAACCAAAAAATACAGCGCTTAATGCAATAAAAGGAACGATGGAAAGCATGATTAAGGCGAGTTTCCATGAAATAAAAAAGATAAAGAAAATACCTATAAATAATGTAATTAATCCTCTAACAAATTCGGCAAAAACAAATGAAATTGTATCTTGAATTTGGCTTGTATCAGCAGAAATTCTACTACTCAAATCGCCAACGCGTTGGCTACTATAAAATCCCATATCAAGGGTCAGTAATTTTGAAAACAAATCTTTTCTTAAATCTGCGGTTGCGTTTGTGCCAGATTTTGTGAGTAAATATACCCTCATAAATGAAAAGATTGTTTGAATACTTAATTGAAAGAAAATTAATATTAAAACAAGGTCTAAAGACCATTTAATACTTTTTAGAGTAGAAAAAAAGCCTTTTGTTTGTGGCAAATTGTTTGAAATAATATTTTGATTTGGAGCCACTGCATCAATCATTTTTCCCATTAAAAAAGGAAAAGCCATGGTGCTAAGTGCTGATAATGAAATAAAAACCAATCCCCAAATAAAAAGTTTTCGGTATGGTTTTAGGTATTTGAAAATGAAGTAAACATCCGCTAGCGACTGTTTGTTTAATTTTGCTTTCGGAATATTTCTATCTCTTATTGGTCCTGCCATTTTTTAATTTAAGGGTGCAAATATACTTTTTTGAAAGTGTAAAATAATTTTATTTAGATAAAACAGCTTTATATCTTTCCAAACAACGGTTTCTTGCAAAAGTGTGGTCAACTATAGGTTTTGGATAATTTTTACTTTCAAATTCTGGCACCCATTTTTTAATGTACTCTAAATTGGGGTCAAATTTTGTGGTTTGTAAATAGGGATTGAAAATACGAAAATATGGTGCCGCATCCACACCGCTTCCTGCCGCCCACTGCCATCCTCCATTATTACTCGCTAAATCAAAATCTAGTAGTTTTTTTGCAAAATAGGCTTCACCCCATTGCCAACTAATTAATAAATGTTTGCATAAAAAACTGGCAACTATCATACGCACCCTATTGTGCATAAATCCTGTTTCATTCAATTCTCTCATCCCTGCATCCACTATTGGATAGCCGGTTTTTCCAATGCACCAAGATTGAAAGTTTTCAGTGTGTGTTTCCCACTCTATGCGGTCATAATCTTTTTTAAATGCGCCACTTGTGACATGCGGAAAATGTGCCAAAATTTGCATGTAAAACTCTCTCCATATTAGTTCGTTGAGCCATTTTTCACTTGTTTCTAAAGCTTTTTTTGCCTTTTCTCTGATTGAGATAGTGCCAAATCTGAAATGTAAACTTAATTTGCTAGTGCCATTTACTGCTGGAAAATCTCTTAGTTTTTCATAGTTTTTTATGGTACTTGTTTGGGTGCTTTTTTCCGGAAAAATTGTTTTAGTTTTATGAAATCCAATTTCACCTAAAGTAATTATAGTTTCATTTTCAAATGATTCTAATTCATGCAAAAGCGTTTCGCTTGGGAATGGTTTTAGATAAAAGTCGTTAAGTTTTGCTTTCCATTTTTTAGAGTAAGGTGTAAAAACAGTGTAAGGTAAACCATCATCTTTTAACACTTCTGTGTAATCAAAAATACATTGGTCTTTGTATAAAATTAATTGAATGTTTTGCTTTGAAAGTATGTTTTTAATAGAATTGTCACGCTCGTTTGCATAAGGTTCATAATCTTGATTTGCATAAACGGAATCAATCTTGTATTCATTACATAATTTTATCCAAACCTCTTTTGGATTGCCAAAAATAATTTTAACACCTGAACCAAGCTGTTTAATCTCTTGATTTATTTTTAAAAGTTCTTGATGAATGAATTCGACTCTTGCGTCTGATTTGTCTTCTAGTTTAGATAAAATATTGGTATCGAAAATAAAAATGGGTAATACTTTCTTTCCCGATTTCAAGGCATGGTAAAGTGCCGCATTATCTTTTAATCTTAAATCTCTGCGAAACCAAAAAACATTAATTTCCATTTTTTATTAAATCAGTTAATGCTGCCTCTAAATCCTCAAATTGATGCACAAAACTAAGATTTTTTTTTATTTTATCGGCACTTACTTTTTGGTCGGATAAGATTAGTTTGGCGCGCTCTTTTCCAAAAATGATGTTTAGGGCAAATATAGGAATATTAGGTAATATTATCCATCTGTTTAATAATTTTGCTGTAGTTTTTGTTACATCGGAAAGAGAATTAAACTGTCCACTCACTGCATTGTAAGTGCCGGTAATATTTTGGTTGGTGCATTGAACAAAAAGGTTGCCAAGATCGTTTATGTGTATCCAACTTACCATTTGTTTGCCACTGCCAAGAATTGCACCTACAAAAAGATTGATTGGAGCAATTAATTGTTTTAAAAATCCTCCTTTTGTAGAAAGCACAATGCCAATTCTTAAAATGCAAACACAGCAACCAATTGTTTCAAATTGAAGTGCTTTTTCTTCCCATATTTTTACAAGGTTTGAAATATAGGTGTTTTCGCTTTCTGATTTTTCGGTTAAAATTTCTTTAAAAGTATTAGGATAAATGCCGATTGCTGAAGCTGAAATTATTTGTGGCTTGTAGTTCAAAATTTCAGAAACGGATTTGTATAATAAATCGAGCGATTTTGTTCTACTTTCTAAAAGTTCTTTTTTGCGTTCTTTAGTAAATTTTTGCTCAAAAATACCTTGCCCAGAAAGGTTGATAATTTTGCTGACGCCTTTGAAAACATTGGTGTCTATTTCGTTTTTATCTGGGTTCCAATAGAAAGTGCTGATGCCATCGCATATTTTTTTTTGAGTTGTTAGTAAAACAAATTGTTGATTATTTTGTTTAAAGTTTTTAACTATGTTTGAACCAACCAAACCGGTACCACCACAAATTAAGATTTTATTATTCATTTTATAAAAGGGATAACAAATTGATTTTAAATTAGTTTAAAAAAAAATATGAAAAAAGGCAAAAACGAATTTAAAAACAAATTGTTTATTAAGGATATCGAAAATATATCTGGAATTAAAGCACACACCTTAAGAATATGGGAGCAAAGATATAACTTTATTACGCCACACAGGACAGATACCGGTATAAGATATTATGACGAAAACCAATTGCGATTGATACTTAATATTTCTATTTTGAACAACAACGGCTATAAGATTTCTAAAATTGCGGAAATGCCAATTAAAGAGATTCACGACAAGTGCATGCAATTTACAGAAAAGTCTTCGGAATTCGACATTCAAATTCAGTCTTTGATAAATGCTATGATGGTTTTTGATGAGAAAGAATTTAATAAAATCATTTCTATTAGTATTCTGAAAATTGGAATTGAGGACACTATGCTATTAATGGTTTTTCCTTTTATGGACAGGGTAGGGTTAATGTGGTTGGCTGGTAGTATTCATCCTGCCCATGAGCATTTTATTTCTAATTTAATCAGACAGGGTTTACATGTTGCAATCGATTCGCTACATTTTAATTTTAATCCCGATGCCAAAAAATTTCTTGTTTTTGTGCCAATAGGCGAGAGCCATGATATAAGTATTTTATTTGCCAATTACATATTAAGAGTGCGAGGTCATGAGGTTATTTATCTAGGCACACAAACGCCTTTTGAAGATTTATATACCATTTTTGATGTTAGAAAACCGGACTATATTTTTAGTATTTTAACAGCGGTCAATAACACGGTTACCATTCAGGCATTTATAAATAATCTGGCTAAATACTGGAAAAAAACAGAAATTATTCTTTCTGGCAAGCAAGTGGTTGGGAAAGTGGACTTAAAAATACCTGAAAATTTTCATATTTTAAACAGTCCAAAAGATTTATTTGCCTTTTTAGATGAGTTAAGAGATAGTTTGAAATTCAAACCGGGAATTAAAAGTTTTTCGGCTAGCTAAAAATTGAATTTAATTCCAACAGTGTTTTCTTGGGAATAAAGATTCCATTTTTTGGTTCTTCTTTCAGACAATGGTTTGTCAATATTAAATTTGTAAAAATGAGCGTCAACGGTAGCATCAACAATATTTATAACATAAAATGCAGCCATGGCTATAATTCTATAATCTCTATTTGCTCTATAAACATTTCGTTTTTGAATTAACACATCATCCGATTCTAAAGCGAATGTTGATGAGCCGTTTGTGTTTGGGTCATTATCAAATCTTTGATTCAATGTTTGTTGCACTTCCCTTTGCTTGCTTCTGTTGTTTAGCATAAAATAGGTGGATGTTCCTATAGCTGCATAAACCAAAGGGATTTTCCAGTATTTTTCATTGTATGCTTGACCCAATCCTGGCAAAATGGCACTATAAATAGTTGCCTTGTGTGGCGAGTGTTTTTTTGCTGGTTTTACATCAAAGGGCTTGTAGAAATTGAAATTAGTTTTTTCAAAAGAAAAGCTATTTAAACTTACAGAAACGGCTAAAATAATTAAAATCCATTTATTCATCTCCTGCTAATACATTCAAAATATGTTCCAAATCTTCATATTTATCAAAAGGGATTATGATTTCGCCTTTTTTTCCTTTAGATTTTATGGTAATTTTAGAATCAATGGCTTGGCTAAATTTCTCGATTTTAAGCATCAAAGCATCGTCAATGCTAAAACTAGAAGTCGTTTTTTCGCTTGTTGGGGAAGTGCT
>JBDNIM010000317.1:0-8614 GCA_041688295.1 Bacteroidia bacterium | reverse complement strand
TGTAAAAAATCGTTCTTGGTTTTTTGTGGTTCTGTATGTTGGTTCGTCCCATACTAAAAAGTTATTGAATGTAAGTTTATCACTTGTATAAATCCCTTGAATTCCGTTCTCTATTCTATTAGTAACGGCTCGGTCTATATTATAAAATGGTTCAATCAAACCATAATTTACATTGCCTTGCAAACTTCCAAAATTATGTCGCCATTTGTGATTGAAATAGGAAACACAAACCACTGGCTGAAAAGAAAAGAGATTTGTGCTACCATAATCTTGTCGAGTTTGAAAACCCGCTTTTATCATAATATTGGAATACGGCTGATAGCTCAGCGTGGGCTGAATTAATGCACCAAAAAGCGTCTGTCCTTTTTCTATCACATCAAAATACTCTGTGTTTCTTAAATAATTAAAAATCTCCAGATTAAAACGAATGGTTTGGGAATCGTTTTTAAAAAAGCTGTCTTTTTGGTTAAATATATTGTTTGCTAACTGAGAATATCCTGTTTGGATGTTGCAAAATATAAAAATAGTAAAAAATAAAGACTTAATGTTTTTCATCTCAGAAGGATACAAAAATAAGGGTAGTTAGTACATTAAACAATTTTTATTTTTTAAAATAACATCTATAACTTAAACTTTGGCACGCTAATTGGAAAAGGGATTGTACAGTTATAAAAAATACAAATAAAAAAAATTACTTTATTATTCAGCGGAATGTGCTTCGCAATTTTAATGATTGCACAATCTAGTTTACATCCTTGGGGCATTGGCCTAACAGCAAGTACAAAAATGTATCGAGGCGACTTGGGCAATGGCTTCTTCAAATTTACAGATGGCAACATCAATCCAGGTCTTAGAATTGGCAGATATTTATCGCCTTCTTTTGATATGGGATTAAATGCCGCAATTGGGCGATACGATTTCTCTGAAATTGAAACGACTCCTAATTTTTTAATGAGAACAAGAACTTTTTCTACTGATTTGAACGCCCGTTATAAATTTAATAATGGTTATTTTCTGAAAGAAAACAGTTTGTTTGGACCTTATTTAACAGCTGGAATTGGTTATTTTAGATTGAAAGGAAGAAATACGCCTTTTACACCAGCTGATAACGAAAGAAGATTGTTTGAATACTTAAACATTCCTGTGGGATTGGGCACTACAATTAATCTTTCTAGCAGAATTAATTTATTTGTACAAAGCACTTGTAATTACACCAATGGCGACCGTTATGATAGATTGCCTTCGATTACAAGAGGATACGATAAACACATAGAAACATCATTAGGTGTTGTTTATCAGTTTGGAAAATCGCTGAACAATAATGATAACGACAACGATGGCGTTAGCAACGAAAAAGACAAATGTCCGAATACTAAAAAAGGCACTAAAGTGGATGAAAACGGATGTCCTGAAATTAGCCAAACGGTTAAAAATGACCTTGTAGATATTGCAACTAAAATTTATTTTGAAACAGCAAGTGATGTTATAAAAGGAGAATCTAATGTTTCGTTGGATAAATTGGTTGGTTATTTAAAATTATTTAAAGAAGTGAAAGTTTCTGTTGAAGGACACACAGACAATGTTGGAGAATCCGCTTATAATTTAGATTTATCTAAAAGAAGAGCCATCTCTGTAAAAAATTATTTGATTGCGAAAGGGGTTTCTGCTGCAAGAATTTCATCTGAAGGATATGGAGATAGCAAGCCAGTGGCAAACAATCAAACGGAGGAAGGCAAAGCCAAAAACAGAAGAGTAGAATTGAAATTCTTCTATTAATAAAAACTAGTTTTATTGTTTATATAAAAAAGATCAACTGAATTTTTCAGTTGGTCTTTTTTGTGTAACATATTTTGCATATGAAACTAGAAAATCTAATCTAAATCCTCCGCCCATGTCTTTCCCCAGAGCTTTAATGGCAACAAAATAGACTTTAAACTTAGTGAATCATTTTTCACAAAAAGAAGATTGTCATCCTGTCTAACAATCTTTAGAGGCATTTTCATTAGATTTTGAATTGAATCAAAGTGTTTGATTTGAAATAAAATATATTCAGGTTTTTTGCCTTTCAATTTATCCATTAAAGTTGGTCTTCGCTCGAACGAAGGGTTCAGCGTAGATGGAAATTCTGGAATTAAACAATTACATCCGTAGATAATATCTTGTTGAGCGCTGCTTGCAGAAAGCGCAATAACTATTTCCGCTTTTCTTTTGGTAAACGCCAATTGCTTTTGGCATTCTTTCCTTAAATCTTCAATTTTAAAAACCTTTACAACACTTTCATATTTAGGTGAAAGTGCATGTTTAAGCAATTCCTTTGCAAAAATAATTTTAAAGCCAAATAAAAATATTGCCATAAAAACCATTAAATTTTTGAATTTTCGTGCTGTATTTTGATGGATATTTTGAAAAATAAAAATGAGTAAAAACAAATATAGAAAAGGCAAAGCCAAAAACATTCTATCGCCAGCAAAAAAAATTGAATTGGTGCCGTCATTAACTTTTTTCAGAAACAAACACGCAATTATTTCAGTAAATGAAATAAATAGAATGAGCGATTCTAGCCGTCTATTTTTTTTATATAAAACAAATCCTAATATCGGGAAAGTCAATAATAAAATATAAGAAGAGAAGCCAAAAAGAGGCGTTACTTTATTGAAAAAAATATCTAAATTATTGACAGCCCTAAAAAAATATTTTACGCCAAATTTTAAAGTTGGTGTCTCATGAACTAGAGAAAAAGGATAAACACTATAAAAATAATCACTCAAAAAAATCAAGCCCAAATAGGACATTAAGCCAATTGTAAAGAAAGGTATTTTGCCTAAAATGTCTCTAAAAGTTTCTTCTTTAAATTTCAATAAAAATAATGGTAAAATTAAAAGACTGTTTAAATTCATGAAAAACGCAACTCCAATTAACAATCCACTGACAAAATAGCTCCAGTTTTTTGTTGCATTTAAAAACACGACTAAACCCATAATCACAAAAATGAAACCTGTTATGAAACCACGAGAAATTGTAGTAAGATAACTAAAATTGGCAGGCATTAGGAGCAGCACTATCAATGGCAGAATCGCATAATTTAATCCATTTTTCCGTTTTAAAAAGAATGCTAGAATAAAAAAAGGAGATAACGCCAATATTGAAGTTGAAATACTTAAAGCCGTTTGAAAATTCAGCCCCATCTTGTAAAAAGGAAACGCCAACCAAGCCTCAAGCATTGGGTTATACATTTGTCCATAAAAATAGGGCCCATAAAAATTGCCATTTGACAAGTCTTTTAAAGCCTGCCAAAGAATTAATTGATCCGTATCTGAATATTTGCTGCCAAAATATAGAATGACATAAAAACGCTCAACAACGATTAAAAAACATAGTAAACAAAAAATGATTTTATAGTTCTTGGATTGCGGCATCATGCAAATAATCGTGTTTTAATAAAAATATCAAAAAATAGTTTAAAAAAAATCCTTCATTAAATTTTAATGAAGGATTTTTTAGATTTTCTATAACATTATTTTAATGTGCGGCAAACATTGGGTAAAGGGCCATGTAAGCAATTGCTCCGGCAATATAACCAATAAGCGCTAACCATGAGATTTTCTTTATATACCAAATAAAGTCTATTTTTTCCATACCCATAACAGCAACACCTGCCGCAGAGCCAATGATTAAACAACTTCCACCTGTTCCAGCTGCGTAAGCGATAAATTCCCAAAGTTTTGCATCGTGCAAATAGTAAGTTGCATTGTTAAATACAAATGAACCGCTATGGACTAATTCCGGGTTTGCAACTGCATAATTGAAAGCATCTGCATTAATCACTTCAGTGGCTAAAGGGTACATTTTCATTGTTGCAGCTACAATTGGCACATTGTCCACAACGGCAGACAAAAGACCAATGGCCACAGCAATAACATCTTTATTTCCAATGGTGCTGTCCATCAAACTAGCTAAATTAGATAATGTTCCTATTCCTTGCAAAACACCAATTGCTAATAAAATACCTAAAAAAAATAAAACACTAGATGTGTCAATTTTTGATAAAGCATGAATTGCGCTATATTGTTTTTTTTCCTCTTCTTCTTTGTCAATGTGCAACAATTCTGAAGCTATCCAAACAACTGCTAAACTAAACAGCATTCCCAAATATGGTGGCAAATGTGTCATCGTTTTAAAAACAGGAACAAATAATAACCCAGCCACACCCAATATTAAAATTAAAAGACTGCCTTTAACTTTCTCTTCTTTTTCTGCTTTGTCATAGTCGTAATTATCTCTTTTAACTTCACCTTTAAGTTTAAATCCGACAATTATTAAAGGAACAAGCAAACAAATGATTGATGGAATAATTAGGGTTTTAATGATATTTACACTGCTAATTTGTCCGCCAATCCAAAGCATTGTTGTTGTTACATCACCAATTGGCGACCAAGCACCACCAGCATTTGCTGCTATAATTACAATACCTGCAAAAAACATTCTTTGTTCTTTATCGTGAACAAGTTTTCTTAACAAAGAAACCATAACGATTGCCGTTGTTAAATTATCTAATAATGCAGAAAGGAAAAAAGATATGAAAGCTATGATCCAAAGCAGTTTTTTTGCATCCTTAGTTTTAATTCTATTGGTTATAATCTTAAACCCTTGATGCGCATCTATTATTTCCACAATTGTCATAGCGCCCAATAGGAAGAATAGAATTTGAGAAACACTGGCCAGTTCATGACTTAATTCTGAATTGATGATTCCAATTTTATCAGACTCAAACAAAGCCCAAACACCCCACATTATCGAGGCAATAATTAGGGCAGGTGCTGTTTTATTGATATGAAGCTTGTGTTCAAAGGCTATTGCTAAATAACCTAACACGAAAATGGCAATTAATAGTAGTTCCATGGATTAATAAATTTTGAAGGTGCGAATATAATGGATATTTTGAAACTGTTAAAAAAATATTTACACCCAATTCCCTTATAATTAAGAATCTAAACTCGCTTGTAAACAGGCACTGTGCTGCATGGTTCGCCATACATAATTGATTTTACAACTGGCAAAAGTTTTTGTGTCAATTGCAAATAAACATTATTGGGAATGTGTTTTTCGCCACAACCTTTGATTACTACCCTAATATCTTGATAAATTTCTGTATCAATTTTCTCAATTGCTTGCAAATATAATTGGTGCATCATTTCTTCTTTCGAACCTAAAAAAACATAAGCAGAAACATCATTAAGTTTGGTTACCAAAAGCATATAAGCCCAAGTTGGCACTATTGCATCCGAACTACAAATAATATTAGTATATGTGTCTTTATATTCTTCCCAATTATTGGCTTTTAAAAATTCTCTGAAATCTTTTTCTTTCAACATCAACTCCATGAACAAAACTGTTTTTATATCAAAAGTTTTAATTGCCTTGTATTCAATCAAATCTTCAATATCTAGGGTGATTAAACCACTATTTGCGACTTTGTTTTCTATAATATCCATAATTTATGATGCAAATTTAAAGTAAAAATTGCAATATCAAACCTTATAGATATCAATTTCTATTTACTTTATGGCCGAATAATGAAAAGAAACGAATTGTTAATTTTATTTATTTCAGTTTAATTATATCTTTGCTGCCTTATTATTTTTTAACCTAAATAGATGAAAAACATTCAAATGGTGGACTTGGCCAGTCAATATCAAAGACTAAAATCTGAGATTGACCCCGAGATTTCCAAAGTTTTAGAAAGCACCGCCTTTATAAACGGGCCAGCAGTAAAACAGTTTGCCGCAGATTTGGCGACTTACCTTGGCGTAAAACATGTAATTCCTTGCGCAAATGGAACCGATGCGCTTCAAATTGCATTAATGGCTTTAGATTTGCCTGAAGGCAGTGAGGTAATTACCCCAGGATTTTCTTATATCGCGCTTGCCGAAGTTTGTTGTTTATTAAAACTAAAACCTGTTTATGTGGATGTGTATCCAGATAGTTTTAACATCAATTCAAATGAAATTGAAAAACTTATTACTTCTAAAACTAAAGTTTTAGCGCCAGTGCATTTGTATGGACAATGTGCAGAGATGGAAGAAATTATGAAAATTGCGAAAAAACACAATCTTTTTGTGATTGAAGACAACGCTCAATCGATTGGGGCAAATTATATTTTCAGTGACGGAACAATACAAAAATCGGGAACAATTGGCGATATTGGAACCACTTCCTTTTTCCCATCAAAAAACCTTGGCTGTTATGGCGATGGGGGTGCTATTTACACAAATGATGACCAATTGGCAGAAAGATTAAAAATGATTGCCAACCATGGGCAAAAAGTTAAATATATTCATGATGAGGTTGGTGTAAATTCAAGATTAGATACCCTTCAAGCTGCGGTTTTGAACATAAAACTAAAATACTTGAACGACTTTAACGAGGAAAGAAGAACAGTTGCTTATCAATATAACCAAGCTTTCAAAAACCACGAAAATATTAAAACACCGGCAAACAGCCCTTTTTCTACCCATGTTTTTCATCAATACACCGTGCAAATGTGTGATGTAAACATTCCTCATTTTAGAGAAGAAATGCAGAAAAAAGGGATTCCAACCATGATATATTATCCATTGCCATTATACAAACAAAATGCATACAGGCAGGACATCTCTTTGCCTTTTGCAGAGATTTTGAGCAATTGCGTGGTTAGCTTCCCAATTGGCACGGATATGGAACAAGAACAAATTAATTACATTATAGAAAACATATTAAATTATTTTAAATAAATGAAAATAGCAGTGATAGGAACGGGTTATGTTGGCTTGGTAACAGGCACATGTTTTGCGGAAGTAGGCATCAATGTGGTTTGTATTGACATAGACCAAAAGAAAATTGAAAACTTAAAACAAGGGATTCTACCAATTTATGAGCCAGGATTAGACGAAATGGTGAAACGCAACTTCGACAAAGGCAGATTGCAGTTTTCTACTGATTTAAAATCCAGTATTGAAGGTTGCGAAGCGGCTTTTATTGCTGTTGGCACACCGCCAGACGAAGACGGAAGCGCAGATTTGAAATATGTTTTAGGTGTAGCAAATGAAATAGGCATGTATATGACCAATTACCTAGTAGTGGTTACAAAAAGCACTGTCCCAGTTGGCACAGCAACAAAAGTGAAATCGGCAGTTTATTCAGCACTTAAAAATAGACATTCAAGCCTAGAATTTGATGTTGCAAGCAATCCTGAGTTTTTAAAAGAAGGTGCAGCTATCGAAGATTTTATGAAACCAGACAGAATTGTTATTGGTGTTGAATCTGAAAAAGCGCAAGAGGTTTTAAAAAGTTTATACAAACCATTTTTATTAAACGGACATCCATGTATTTTTATGGATATTCCAAGTGCAGAAATGACAAAATATGCAGCAAACAGCATGTTGGCTACAAAAATTAGTTTTATGAATGACATTGCCAATCTATGTGAGATTATGGGTGCCGATGCAAATGCGGTGCGAAAAGGAATTGGTAGCGATAGCAGAATAGGACATAAATTTATTTATCCTGGCATAGGATATGGCGGAAGCTGTTTTCCAAAAGATGTAAAAGCACTGATAAAGACAGCCGATGAACACGGCTATCAAATGCAGGTTTTAAAAGCGGTGGAATCTGTTAACGATGCGCAAAAACATGTGATTTTCAATAAAATAAATTCTTATTTTGGCGATTTGAATGGCAAAATATTTGCAATGTGGGGTCTTTCCTTCAAACCAAAAACAGACGACATGAGAGAAGCGCCAAGTTTGGTAATTATTAATGAATTATTAAATGCAGGAGCAAAAGTTGTTGCCTACGACCCTGTTGCCATGCACGAAGCCCAACGAATTTTAGGCGAAACCATACAATATAGTGAAGACCAATATGAAGTATTAAATCAAGCAGACGCGCTTGTTATTGTAACAGAATGGCCAGAATTCAGGTCGCCAGATTTTGATAAAATCAAAGACGGTTTGAAAAATAAAGTGATATTCGATGGTAGAAACATTTATGAAAAAGAAGAGCTAAAATCTTTAGGTTTTCATTACGAATGCATTGGTAGAGAAATAATAAATTAAGAAAAAATGGAACAAAAAAGAGTTTTAATAACAGGAGCCGCAGGGTTTTTAGGATCGCATCTTTGCGACCGTTTTATAAAAGAGGGTTTTTATGTAATGGGAATGGACAACTTTATTACAGGCGATTTAAGAAACATTGAGCACTTAATGAAACTGCCCAATTTTGAGTTTTATCATCATGATGTATCAAAATTTGTTTTTGTGCCAGGCAATTTAGATTATATCCTGCATTTTGCCTCTCCGGCCAGCCCAATAGATTATCTTAAAATCCCTATTCAAACCCTAAAAGTGGGCTCTTTGGGCACTCATAATTTATTAGGATTGGCAAAAGCAAAAGGCGCTAGAATATTGGTAGCATCAACAAGCGAAGTTTATGGCGACCCACTCGTTCATCCACAAAATGAAGACTATTGGGGCAATGTAAATCCTGTTGGCCCAAGAGGGGTTTATGACGAAGCAAAACGCTGTCAATAAGCGATGACAATGGACTATCATACCTATCATGGTGTGGAAACCAGAAT
>JBDNIM010000316.1:0-9523 GCA_041688295.1 Bacteroidia bacterium | reverse complement strand
TTGAAAACCAAAGCAGGAATTGCTATTCTAATTAAAACATCTGAAAAAATGAAATTAGGAGAAATGGTTTGTAATAAATAAATGCATGAAACCGAGAAAAACACCAAGTAAAAAGGTAAATCTATTGCATTTTCACTCATTAGTATTATTAAAAATACATAAGGTATAGCAAATATAAAATATCTTAAAATAGAATAAAAAAACACCTCTAGGATTAATTGTCTGCCTACTTGTTTAAAATCTTTTATGTAATTGTAAAAAGCATATTTTTTGAATATTGTAGAAAATATTGGTAATAACAGAAACATTAGAATAGCAACAAAAAATATTATGAAACAAATCAAAATAAACGAAGGGTCAATTAAAGGATGAATAAACAAAAGTGAAACCATGCCAAAAACGAGCGTTACAATCAACTGACTCATGCTAGCCCAAACAGATAAAACAGCTGCCTGAATTTTGTTGTTATCGGAAACAAATGCCATTCGTCCTATGTATTCGCCAGTTTTATTCGGGAATAATTGAGAAACTGCCAAGCTGGCCAACACTGATTTTAACGCTTTGGAAAAACTAATTGGTTCTATGGTAAGCAGAATTGTACGCCATTTTTGTGCTTCAATCAACCAATTAAACATTGATAATATTAAAAGTATAATAAAAACAGAGGTTTTTAACTCATCAATTTGAAGGATAAAAGCATTAAAGGAGAAACTTTGATTTTGAAAATACTTGCTATATATTGCCCAAGCCACAAAAAAAGGCAAGACCCATTTTAAAATATTATAAAATAGATTCCATTTTGATTTTTTATGTATCTTTGTTCTGTTTTGCAAAGAGTAGAAATTAGCGATTTTGATAAGATTATATTAGGTATCGATCCGGGTACAAATATAATGGGATATGGTATTATTGGCATCAACCAATCTCAAATAAGTTTATTAAGCATTGGTGTAGTGAAATTAGACAAGTTTGACGACCATGCCTTGAAACTAAAACATATTTTTGAACGAGTAACCGGGTTAATTGAGAGTTATAAACCTGATGAAATGGCAATTGAAGCGCCATTTTTTGGAAAAAATGTGCAATCAATGTTAAAGTTGGGCAGGGCACAGGGTGTTGCAATTGCAGCTGGTTTAATGAGGAATATGCCTATTTTCGAGTACCAACCGAGAAAGATTAAACAAAGTATTACAGGTAGTGGAAATGCATCAAAAGAGCAGGTTTCAGATATGTTACAAAAGATTTTGAAGTTTGAGGAAATACCCACATATTTGGATGCAACGGATGGGTTGGCGGCTGCTGTGTGTCATAGTTTTCAGTTTGCGCCTCGGGGTTTTGGTTTAAAAACAGGAAAATCAAAAGCAAAATCTAGCAGTTGGGAGCAATTTGCCAAAATAAATAGTGAAAGAATAAATAAGAAATAGATTTCTACATAATTGGTAAATAACTTTTTTTAAATACATTTGCACAGCTTTTTTTAGAGCAATATTCAATCATTTTAAAATATGAAAAAACACAAAATTAAATTCATCACTTTTTTTAAGAATTTACTTCTTTTATCTCGTCCCCATTTGTATTTAGGTTTTTTACAACACTTCTGTTTAACTGTTTCAAATACATTATTGCTATCTAAATGGATTAGCAATCAGCCTAAAGATGTTTTGATTAATGATTTTTTTGATGGTAAAAGAGACCATAGTAAAAGATACGATTTGTATGATAAAGTGCTGAAAAGCATTGACAACAAAGAAGGGTTTAATTATTTGGAATTTGGCGTTTGTGGAGGTGTTTCTTTCAAATGGTGGTTAGAAAACTCAAAAGAAAGTGCCAATTTATATTGGGGATTTGATACTTTTGAAGGTTTACCAGAAAATTGGGGTGTTTTTAAAAAAGGAGATATGTCGGCTGATATTCCTCACATTGAAGATAAAAGAGGGCAATTTATAAAAGGATTGTTTCAAGACACTTTGCCTATATTCATTAAAGAAAATCATTTAAACACCAAAAGAAATATTATTCATTTAGACGCAGATTTATTTAGTTCGACACTATACGCACTTACAAGTTTAGCGCCTTATTTAAAAAAAGGAGATATATTATTTTTTGATGAATTCAATGTTCCCAACCATGAGTTTTTTGCATTTAAAATATTTCAAGAATCATATTATATAAAAACCCGACTTTTGGGTGCGGTTAATAATTATTATCAAGTCGCAATGATAATTGAATAATTTTGATAAAAATTATTCGAGTTTTGCTAGTAAGACTTAAATGCTAATACGAATTTTAATTAACTTAAACTTTTAGTTTTCTGCCCGGTTTCAACTTCATCTTTTTGTTGATTCCATTGTTTTTGCAAATTTCAGTTACAGATACTTTGTGTTTTTTGGCAATTGAATAAAGAGAATCGCCTTTTTTTATGGTATAAGTTTTACCTTTTTTGGCAGGCGCAATTTTTAATTCTCTTTGTTTTTTGATAACTTTTGGCGCTGTAAAAATTGATTCGTCAATTATGATTTCGTTGTTTACTAAAGAAAAATTTTCGAAGGAAATAAATTTTGATGGGTCAATTGGTTGGCCCATAAATCTAATTTCAAAATGGAGGTGAGAACCGCTACTGTGTCCTGTGTTTCCGCCCAAGCCAACGCATTCGCCTGCTTTTACGGTTTGTCCTGGCTCAACAGTAACTTTAGATAAATGTCCATACAATGTTTCTAAACCATTAGGATGCCTTACAACAACCATGTTTCCATAGCCGAAATAAAATTTTGACATTCTCACAATACCATCAAATGCAGAAACAACAGTGTCGCCTGTATTCAAATCAATGTCTATCCCATTGTGTGCTTTGCCGCCTCTAGGCCCAAAATTTGAGGTTACACTGTTACAAACAGGCATTACAAAACCGTTTGAATCAGGAGTTAAACAAATATTTACAGGCGATTTGAATGAGCTGAAATCATATAAATAAGGATTTAAGTTTTCTGAATTAAAGGTGTTTAAATAATGTTCCCAAGCAGTGTTAAAAGTGGAATCAAATTCGGGGTTATGTTTAACTACAATTTTTGTTTCCACCTTTTTTGAAGGCGTGAATGCATTAAAAAGCACAAAGCAAACTACAATAGGTATAATATTAGATATTTTCAATATATTCAATTGCATTTTGCTTATCGAGTTGCAAATATAGTGCCAAATCTTCTATTCTGTCGAATTTTTTTTCTTCTCTCATCCATTTTAAAATGTTAATTGTCAATGTTTGGTGGTATAAATCTTTATTAAAATCAAAGAAATGCACTTCAATTTTAAGGTCTGAATTTTGAAATGTTGGGTTGGTGCCAATGTTCAACATGCCATAAACAATTGTATGATTTATAATGCTTTTTACAACATAAACGCCCTGTTTAGGCAATAGTTTTTCAGAATCTTTTATTAGAATATTTGCTGTTGGAAAGCCGATAGTTCTTCCAATTTTTCTTCCTTCAACCACTTCGCCCGAAATGGTATATTCTGAACCTAAAAATTGATTGGCCGTTTTAATATCGCCTGCTTTTAATGCTAATCTAATTTTTGTGCTGCTCACCGAAACATTATTTATTATTTGTGCATCTATTTCTATTACTTTAAAATTATATTCCTCAGCATATTTTTTCAATAAATTTATGTCGCCCTTTCTTTCTTTGCCAAAACGGTGGTCGTATCCAAAAACACAAGCACCAATATTTAGTTTTTTTATCAAGATTTCTGCAATAAAATCCTTGGCTTCTATTTGGCTAAATTGTTTGTCAAATGGCAACACAATCAGATTGTCTATGCCGCATTTTCTCAACTTTTCAATTCTTTCTTCTAATGTTTGTAATAATTTAATTGAACTATCGCTTGGATTTAATGTCAAACGAGGATGGGGCCAAAATGTCATTACCAATGTTTCGCCTCCATTTTTTTGCTTTTCAATTAATAATTGGTTCAAAATTTCTTGATGGCCAATGTGCACCCCATCAAATGTGCCTTGCGTGAACACAGTTTTGTTGAAAACCGGTAAATCATCTAAGCTGTAAAATACTTTCATTCGTAGCCCAAAATCTCTTTTAACTCCTCTATTTCAAAAGCATTTTCTATATTAAAAAAACCAATTTCAGTTCGTTTTAGTTCTGTTAAATAACAACCACTTTCTAATTTTTTTGCAAAATCATTTGCCAATGTTCTGATATAAGTGCCTTTGCTGCATTTAACTTCAAAATTTAAGTCAGGCAATTCGCCATCAACCTCAAATTCATAAATATGTATTGTTCTGCTTTTAATTTCTATATATTCGCCAATTCTTGCTTTTTTATAAGCCCTCGTTCCATTCACTTTTATAGCTGAATATTGAGGCGGAGTTTGCACCACATCGCCCTTAAATAATTTAATCGTTTCTTGAATCTGCTGTTTTTCTATATGAGAATATTCATAAGTGTTGTCAAATTCCGTTTCTAAATCAAAAGAGGGTGTTGTTTTTCCAAAATTGAAAACACCAGTATATGTTTTGCTTAAATTTTGAATTTGTTCAATCATTTTAGTACATTTGCCAGTGCAAATAATCATTAAGCCCGTTGCTAATGGATCTAAAGTTCCTGCGTGTCCAACCCGTTTTTTTTTAGTGTAAAATTTCAATCTTTTAACCAATTTAAAAGAGCTCCATTCAAATGGTTTATTCAACAAATAAATAGCATCATCAGGAATGTTATTTCTATCAATATTATTTTTTGAAACAATATATGATTCTAATCCAACATCTAAATTAGTATTTACTGAATTTTCCATTGTTAAATAACTGACCATTAAACATTACTTTAAATATATAAATACCTTCTGCTAAATTCGAAACATTCAAAAAAGCTTGGTTTTCGCCTGCATTAATATCTTGTGATAAAGTTTGAATTAATTTTCCATTACTGTCCGTAATTGTAATTTCTACTTTTCCATTGTTTATCATTGTTAATGGAATGTAAAGTAAATCTTTAACCGGATTGGGATAGGCACTGCTTTGGCTTGAGATTTCATTTTTATTCAATGTTAGTTCATAATCATTGATTTTTATTTTACTAATCCATGTGTTATTCGTGCTGTTTGAAGGTGCTTGTGGGTTAATCGGGGTGCCAAAAGAACCTGATACCCAAAATTCGTTTTTTTTGTTGTAAACCCTTTGAATACAAGTGTAATCGCCCCATCTTTCGTTGGTGTCTGGCAAAAATGTATTGATAGCGCCTGTGCCAGTTTTTGTAAAAACCTGATTTGAATAAAGACCTTCATTATTATAATGCACAACAGATGTACCTGGAAATTCAGTTTCGCTTGAGTGAGAGAAGGTTATTAATGCCTGTTGTCCGTATCTTTCATCGCTAGCACATGCAATTGTCGGATAGGCAATGTCAAAATCGTTGTAAGTAATATATTTTGATGTAATATTGGGTTGCGAATTCATTGGATATAAAATTATGGAGTGCATTACCCCCGATTTGCCATTGATATTATTTGCACTTGATTGCACAAACTGAATGCGATTGTTTGCATAAAATGCACCCAAAACCCTAGCATCATTGGTTTGTAGTCTATAACCTGCTGTTTTTTGCGGGGCCATTGGCGGCAGTCCGTAGGGTAAACTTGTTTTCAATATTTTGAAAGAATATTGTGCATTTCCTCCCACCAAATTGTCGGAAATATGATGAAGGATGAGTGTGTCATTGCTAACATCGCCTGGTCTTACGGATAGAAAATACAATCCTTTTTCATTGTCAATAAAACCTTTTTGAACCGGGCAAATGCTCCAAATGGATTTGTTTTTGTTATCTTTTAAATTAGACCAAAGTTTGTAGTTTAATGAATCGCCATCATAGCCACTTTTTAAATCCGTTTGCCAAATAATTGATTGCAAAAAACCATCTCTCCAATCGCTGCTATCTCTTAAAATATTAACTGTGATAAATAAATTTTCTTTGTTGATAGCAATCATAGGATAATCTGTCCATTGTTTTCCGCCAATTGGATTGCCATTAATTTCATAAACATTCCAACCATCCAAAGGGCTCGCTGTTTTTGTAAAACAAACAATTATTCTAGTATCTGCGCTTTCACTGCCTTCAAGATAAACAATAATAAAGCGATTGCTATTCGGGTCAAATACAATTTTTGGATCATAGCTTCTGTCTAAAACTCTAACTGTTCCGCCTGCTTGTGTGTTTTTTACATCCCTAGGAAAAAAGGTAAGATTCCAAGCTTTTTTTAAAACCCCATTGGGATTAAAAACTCTAATTTGAGAATTATAAACACTCACAACCATTGAATCATTGTTTACTGCAACATTATTATCATTCGGAATGCCAGCAAACATAGCGCCATTAAATCCACTCTCAACTATCGGTGTCACAATGGCTCTTTTTTGTCCTTCAAAAGGTAAAATATTGTGTTTTAATGCTTCTCTTTTTTGGGTTACTGCATATTTGTTAGTAGCATTGTAACCTTGTGGAAAGGGCATGGATTTATTAAATTCAATAATTTGAGAACTTATATTTGAAATTTCATTTGGTTCAAATACATTAGAAAGGCCAACTTTGCCGCTGTATGTTTTTACCTGCGCAAATATTGTATTGTAACCGATGGTAAGTAAAGAAAGGAAAATTAATTTTTTCATGGTTCAAATATAGCTATTTTTTTTATTCAGTTTCTAATAAGGGAGATAAAACATTAGATTGTTATGGCGACTTCATTGATTTGCTTTCAAAAATGAATGTTGATTTTTAAAATTATAATATTGTAAAATAGAGTTTTTAGAAAAACACTCGTACCAAAACAATAAGAAAATATTTTTTAGTTTAATGTTAATTTCAAATTGTTTTCATCCGTATTGTCAAACAACAAATGTTCTTGAATGGTGGTTGCCATACTAACACCAACAAAATTGGCTTCAACAGGGTATAAACGATGGCTTCTAGATGCTAAAACAGCAATACTAATTTTGCTTACTTGCCTTTGAATTAATGGGAGAAATGATGAAATAAGTGTTTTTCCACTATTCAAAACATCATCTACAACAATTAATGCTTCATTTTTTAAATCGTTGAGCGGAAAATCAGAATAGAAACTGGGTTCAAAATTGTTTCTGTCAATTACAATGTTAAATAATTTTATTTCTAACTGTCCTATCTCTTGTAATTCTTTAGCTATTTTTTCTGCCAAAAACATTCCACGACTGTCAACTCCAGCGATATAAATAACGAAAGAGTCTATGTTTTCCTCATATATTTGCCAAGCTATTCGTTTGCAAATATGACATATTTGTTTGTGATTAAGTATTAATACCGATTGATTCATTGCGCTTTCAAACTTAATGTTTTTTAATTAAATTTTTTATATCGTTGATGTATTTTCTTCAATGGCTTGAATACCTGGCAAAACCTTGCCCTCAAAATATTCTAGCAATGCGCCACCGCCTGTGGATACATAACTTACTTTGTTTGCCAATCCAAATTGATGAATGGCTGCTGCACTATCGCCACCTCCAATTAAACTAAATCCACCATTGTCGGCTATTTTAGCAACCGCATTGGCAACGGCTTTTGTGCCGGCTTCAAAGTTTGGCATTTCAAAAACACCCATTGGGCCATTCCATAAAACAGTTTTAGACAATTTTATTTCTTTGCAAAAAGCTTCTATTGCTTTGGGTCCAATATCTAAACCCATAAATCCATCTGGAATTTCATTGTTATTTGCAAAGGCTGATTGTGCATCATTTGAAAATTTATCCGCTATTTTGCTATCCTCTGGCAGCAATAATTTAACACCTTTTTCTTTGGCTTTTTTAATTATTTCTAAAGTTAATGGCATTCTTTCATCTTGGCAAAGAGATGTGCCAATTTTGCCACCCATTGCTTTTGCAAATGTATAGGCCATGCCACCACCAACTATAATTGTATCGGCAATGTTCAATAAGTTTTCAATAATCAATAGTTTGTCGGACACTTTTGCGCCCCCAACTATTGCTGTAAAAGGTCTTTGTGGATTGTCCAATATTTTTTTAGCGTTTTCAATTTCTTGACTCATTACAAAGCCAAAACATTTTTTATTATTAAAAAATTGCGCAATAACAGAAGTTGAAGCATGTGCTCTGTGCGCAGTTCCAAATGCATCATTTACATAAAAATCGCCTAGTTTTGATAATTTTTCGGCAAATTGGATATCTCCTTTTTCTTCTTCTTTATGAAATCTAAGGTTTTCTAACAATAAAATTTCACCCGGTTTTAGCGCTTTTGATAACTTTTCTGCTTTTTCGCCTATGCAATCTTCAGCAAAAAACACCTTTGCACCGCTCAATAAAGTCAATCTATCGACAATATGCTTTAAAGAAAACTTGTCTGTTGGCCCAACTTTTGGTCTGCCCAAATGGCTCATTAGGATACATGCTCCGCCATCGTTCAAAATCTTTTTGATTGTTGGGATAGTGGCTTGAATGCGGGAATCATCGGTTATTTGAAAACCAGAATTTAAAGGAACATTAAAATCTACTCTTACCAAAACTTTTTGGTTGTTAAAATTGTATTGATTGATAGTTTGCATTAAAATAATTTATTTTTGTCGAATGCAAAAATAAGTTAAAATCTTATTGTTTAATTTGCAAAAGAAAAAAAAGTATTTTGAACCTAACATTAGAAGACATAAAAAAGCCTATCAATAAGGATTTAATTGCGTTTGAAACTACTTTTAGTCAAAGCATGAAAACCACAGTTCCGTTGTTGAATACAATAATGGGATATATTGTGAAACGAAAAGGAAAATTGGTGCGTCCAATGTTTGTTTTATTTTGTGCAAAATTGCATGGCGAATTGAATGAAAGAACATATAGAGGCGCTAGTTTAATTGAACTTTTACATACAGCCACCCTTGTTCATGATGATGTTGTGGATGGCAGCGATATGAGAAGGGGTTTTTTCAGTATTAATGCTTTGTGGAAAAATAAAATTGCTGTTTTAGTGGGCGATTTTTTATTGGCAAAAGGCTTGCTTTTATCCATAGATAATGATGATTTTGATATGCTCAAAATTGTTAGCGAAAGTGTTAAAAAAATGAGCGAAGGCGAACTATTGCAGTTAGAAAAAGCAAGGAAGTTGGATATAACCGAAGAGGTTTATTATGATATTATTACCAAAAAAACGGCCTCTTTAATTGCAAGTTGCTGCGCTATTGGTGCGGCTTCGGTCATTGCAGACAAAACCATTATTGAAAAAATGCGTGCTTTTGGAGAATACACAGGTATTGCTTTTCAGATAAAAGATGATTTGTTTGATTATGGCAACACCGATATTGGAAAACCAACGGGCCTCGATATTAAGGATAAGAAAATGACATTGCCGCTTATTTATGCTTTAAACAACGCAAGCAAAGACGAAAGAAAAAAGATTATTTATATTATAAAAAATCAGAATAAAGACAAAAAGAAGGTGGCCGATGTCATTAGTTTTGTTAAAGAAAAAGGTGGGTTTGATGTGGTGAT
>JBDNIM010000315.1:0-2912 GCA_041688295.1 Bacteroidia bacterium | reverse complement strand
TGTGCCTTTCTAAATGGAAACATACCCATTTTCATAAATAGCAGCAAAACCGCCTTTATTGCAATGGTCTTTTATTCTTGGATTATTTTCGTCCATGCTAAACAAAGCCACCTTGGATTGAATAGATTTTTTCATTTCATAAACTAAATCATCATCGGCATTTAAAATGGAATAGCCTTCTCGAAAAACACTTTCAACAACAACGCCTTTTACGCGAGCCAACTGCTCAATGGTGTCTATGCCTTGCAGTCCTAAATGATCGGCTGCGATGTTGGT
The DNA here is from genome assembly GCA_041688295.1 of Bacteroidia bacterium. Classification (GTDB taxonomy): domain Bacteria; phylum Bacteroidota; class Bacteroidia; order NS11-12g; family UBA955; genus JABMMZ01. Next base: position 2,636 of record JBDNIM010000315.1, on the reverse strand, counting down.
AACAATGCCAATGTCACAATTATGAAATCCTAGTCCGGCCCTTAAAATACCGCCTCGGGCGCACTCCAAAACTGCAAAATCTACGGTTGGATCTTTTAATACAAATTCAGCAGAAACTGGGCCTGTGCAATCGCCTCTCATCATTAGTTCATTTTGGATATACACACCGTCTGTGGTTGTAAATCCAACTTTATAACCCGCTTGTTTGCATAAATGGGCCATTAATCTTGTGGTGGTTGTTTTTCCATTAGTACCCGTCACGGCAATAATAGGGATGCGAGCGCTAGTGCCAGTTGGATACAACATATCAATCACAGGTTCAGCAACATTTCTTGGCAATCCTTCTGTTGGTTCTAGATGCATTCTAAATCCTGGGGCTGCATTTACCTCCAGGATTGCGCCTCCGTTTTCTGTAATTGGCACACTCAAATCGGGCGCCATAATGTCAATACCGCATATATCTAATCCTATGATGCGGGCAATGCGTTCGCACATGAAAATATTGCTTGGATGCACATGGTCTGTTACATCTTCGGCTGTGCCACCCGTGCTAATATTGGCTGTTGGTTTCAGCAGCAGTTCATATCCTTTTTCAATAGCGGTTTCTAAAGTATAGTTTTTATCCTCTAAAATTTGTTCTGTAAATTTATCAACTTTTATGGATGTTAAAACTTTTTCGTGGCCATATCCCCTTCTTGGGTCGCTGTTAACAATGTCAATTAATTCTTGAATTGTGTGTTTGCCATCGCCAATAATACTTGCAGGTGTTCTTTTTGCGGCAGCAATAAATTTATAGTCTATCACTAAAATTCTGTAATCGAAACCTGTAATAAATTTTTCCACAATTACCCCTCTCGAGTAATATTTAGCGGCTTCAAAACCCGTTAATAAATCCTCCCAATTGTTTAAATCCGTTGTTGCGCCTTTGCCATGGTTTCCGTTTAAAGGTTTGGTAACCAAAGGGTAGCCAAATTTTGAAACAGTGGCTTGCAACTCCTCTTCATCATAACAAACCCTGCCTTTAGGCACAGGTATTTCGGCCGATTCTAGCAAAAGTTTAGTATCTTCTTTGTTGCAAGCAATTTCTACGGCAATGCTGCCTGTGGTGCTAGCCACGGTGGCTTGTATTCTTTTTTGGTTTACGCCATAACCGAGCTGCACCAAAGACCTTTTGTTCAATCTAATAAATGGAATATTTCTTTTAACTGCCTCTTCTACCACACTTCCGGTGCTCGGGCCTAATCTTTCTTCCTCTCTAAGTTCTCTGAGAGTTTGAATATCTTCTTCTAAATTATAGTCTTTGCCGGCAATTAGCGCTTCACAAATATTAACAGCTGATTTTGCTGCAAAAACCCCTGCTTTTGCTTCCCAATAATCGAAAACAACATTGTAATTTCCTACACCTGTAGTTTGTCTGGTTCTGCCAAATCCACAGTTCATGCCTGCCATGGTTTGAATTTCTAATGCAATGTGCTCAATAATATGCCCCATCCAAGTGCCTTCTTCCACCCTTTGAAAAAAACCACCCGGAACTCCAGGACTGCATCTGTGAGTGTACATGCTAGGAAAAAGGTTCTTTAATCTTTCAAAAAAACCATCTATGGTATTGGAAGGCCGCTGTTCCATTTCTTCCAAATCTAAGCGCATTACTATTAGTTTATGTCTTCTTATGCTCCAATAGTTTGGACCTTTCATGGTTTTAATGTCTATGATTTTCATTATATTTTTTTCCTCGTTCAATATTGTGCAATTAAGTTTAGATTTTATTCAAAAACAAATGTTTTTTTTCAAAACAAAAAAATAATAATTCCGAAGCTTTGAGCAGACGGGGAAAAATTGGTGTGTTTGTCGGTTTTAGGAAATTAAGAAACTTCGTCCTGCTCTACGCTTTTAGTCTTGCTGCCTGCTTGGTACCGGTCTCGGCTAAGTGTTTTCTATTTGTTGAATTTCGATTTTTGATTTTATTTTTATACCAAGCGGAAACTAAAAACGGCTGTAAATATGTTAATTACTCGCCCCACATTTTAACCAATTTGATGGATAGATTTGTTAAAAATTTAAAATAAAATGTTGAAAACCAATTTATTGGTTTATACCTGCAATTCTAAATTTGACAAAAAAACATGGAAAATAATTATTATCAACCATAAAAAAACTAATTAAAATTGGGAAAACAATTGACTTAAAATTTAATTAATCCGAATATCTACCACCCGCATTTAGCCATTTGGTAATTATCGATTTTTCTACGCTTGACAGATGACCCATATTATTATCCACAGATTTAAATTTCATCATTATTCCTCTTTCCACTGTTAAACAATCGGTATAAAAAGGATTAGGCACAGCCCCATTAACAGCATGGCAGCCTGAAATTGCACATTTTTGAGCCATCAATGCTTTTACTTCTTTAAATTTATCTCCAACTGCTCCTATTTCTTTTAATGTTATTGCTTTTGTTTTTTCACACCCATCAATATCCTTCACTGTAATATTATATAGTCGAGCCTTAAAAAGCCATTTTTATTTTTAAATTAAAATTCATGACTTCAATAATTTTAAAAATAAGGGTTTGAAAGAAGTGCCAAAAAGATGATTTATATTTATTCATCATCCTTTTGAAGTTAAAACCTGCT
>JBDNIM010000314.1:0-5876 GCA_041688295.1 Bacteroidia bacterium | reverse complement strand
TCATGTGATGCTCATTTGAAATGACATCAGCACAAACCACTACAAATTCTAATTGGCTTAATAAGCTTAAAAATGGCGCTTCTTCAAAGTTTTCGTCTGCACCAAGTAAAACCATAACTTTAGGATATTCTTTAAAAAACTGCTCTCCATCAAAGCCTATTTCCCATTCTATTTCTTCTTGAGCAGGCGTCTTTTTTTTGAGATTTTCCGGGAAAATGAAGTCGTCATTTTTAGCATCATATAAAGGTTCTCTTAATGGAACATTTAAATGAACTGGTCCTTTTAATCCATGAAAGGCGGTTTCCCAAAGTTTTTCTGTTATCTTGAAAATAGATTCTATTTCAGTTTTGTCTATGTTCTCATCAATTTGAAAAGAACCTAAAACATGGTTTCCGAAAACCTCAAATTGCTTTATCGTTTGTCCGTCCCATCTGTCAATGTATTTTGCAGGTCTATCTGCACTAATAACAATTAAAGGAATTTGAAAATAAAACGCCTCAGAAACAGCAGGATATATATTTAACAATGCCGAGCCGCTAGTGCAAACTATTGCTACAGGCTGTTGTAATGCTTTTGAAATCCCCAATGCTATAAAACCCGCTGAACGCTCATCAGGTATAGAATAACATTTTATTTTTTTGAACCGAACAAATGCCATAATCAAAGGAGCATTTCTGCTGCCCGGGCAAATTACAATATGGCGCAACCCTTCTTGGTAAAGCCCCGAAACGATTGCATTAATATTGGTTTGAAATGTGTTCACTTTGTATTAGTTTAAACAAATATCCACCCTTTTTATGCAATGTATTTTTTGAAACGGGACAAAACTTCTGTAAAATCTTCTGGCAATTCGGAAGTAAAATGAATGTCTTTTTTGGTTTTTGGATGCAAAAATCCTAAGGTTTGGGCATGCAAAGCTTGTCTAGGCATAATATTGAAACAATTGTGAATGAAAGTTTCAAATTTGGGCAATTTACTATTGATTAATATTTTTCTTCCACCGTAGGTTTCGTCAGAAAATAGAGGGTGTCCAATGTGTTTCATGTGGGCTCTTATTTGATGGGTTCTTCCTGTTTCTAATTGACATTCGATTAAGGTGCAAAATCCAAATCTCTCAATTACTTTATAATGGGTAATAGATCGTTTTCCTTGGCTTTCATCTTCAAAAACAGCCGACAATCTTCTGTCTTTAAGGTCTCTGCCAATATTACCATTAATTGTTCCTTCATTTTCTTTTAAATCGCCCCACACGATTGCTTTATATATTCTTTGAATACTATGGTCGAAAAATTGTTTGGCTAAGTAAACTAAAGCGTCTTCCGTTTTTGCAATAAGCAGCAATCCGCTTGTGTCTTTATCAATTCTATGCACCAATCCTGGGCGCATTTGGTCAGAAAAATTGGGTAAATTATTAAAATGAAAAACCAACGCATTTATTAATGTTCCTGTATAATTATTGAACCCCGGATGCACAACCATGCCAGCATTTTTGTTGATGATTATAATTTCTTCATCTTCGTAAACAATATTTATTGGAATGTCTTCGGGAATTAATTCGGGGTTTCGAGGTGGGTTAGGTAAAACAACCGTTATTACATCTAGTGGTTTGGTTAAATAATTGCTTTTTTTGGGTTTGTTGTTAACCAAAATACTGCCAACTTCTATTCCTTTCTGCACCCTCGTGCGAGTTGCGTTTTCTATACGCATTGTAACAAATTTATCTAAACGCATAGGCGATTGACCTTTGTCGGAAATAAATTTATGGTGTTCGTATAGTTCTTGTTCTTCCGACTCTATAAAATCTTCATTTGTCATATTTTTTCAATAAAAAAGCTAAAAGGAGATCGTGTTTTAAGAAAACGACCTTCTTTTAGCTTTATCTTTAAGGTAATTAAAAGTTTTTTTTGGTCAATTTAGCTTTTGGCAGTTTTGGCCTTGGCCTTTGCTTTTGGCGCGCTAGCTTTAATTTCTTTAGCTGCTCCGTCTTTCATTGGTATAGTAACTGTAGATTTTGTTCTTGGTCTTTTTACGCCATAACTACCTATTGTTACTTTGCCTTTTTTTGTTTTTTTATCGCCTCTTCCCATGATGTAATATATTGCTTTTTTTTTAATGCAAATGTATTGAAATAGTTTGATTTTTAAAAATTAAAAATGATAGTTTTTCAATTCTAGTTTTTCTAATCAAGAAAAAATCTAGCAAAGGTTAATTTTCTCCCTTTTTGATTGAAGAAAAAGATGTCATTGTCTGAGAATTTTAGATTATAAGAATTGTCGTATTTAGGTATTATTGCTTCGTTTTTCAGCGGTTTGAATTTTGTTTTTTCGTTGTTGAAATTAACTTTAAGATATTCTTTTTGGCAAATGAGATATAGGTTGCCATTGTATAGTGTCATGAAATCCACTTTCTTGTTGCCACCATTGGTAACATCTCTATCATGCTCAACAACACAAATGTTGACAAAATTAAAATTATCATCAAACTTGAAGACGAATATATCACCGTAAACATAATGCGTTACTGTGCTAGTTGTTGAACCACCTTTGGCATTTGTTGTTGTGGTAGTTACTTCATAGGTGTTAAATTTTTGGCTTGTTATAATCAGCTCACCACTATCATTATAATAACAGTCGCCAATATTTCTTAAGTAAGTGAAGTAACTGTTTTGTGAAGTTTCTTCCTTTTTTGTTTTATTTTCACTATTCCGACTTTTGGAGTTGCCTCTAACTTTGCTTTTTCTGGTTTTTTCGTGTTTTTTTACAAAATCTTCATCAAACTTAAACTCCTCTTCGTTTAATAATTTGCCATTATCAGTATCTATTTGTTGGCAGATTATACCTGAACTGCCTTGATTCCTTTCAGAAAGTAAACCTAGAAATGCATATTTATTTGTTTTCGAATTGTAAATTAATTTAGCATCAAAAAAGGCCATACCATCACCTAGCTTTATAGTTTCATCTAACCCATTGGTTTTTAAAATTCGTAAAGAATAAGTGTTTACTAACTCATCTTCGCCTTTAATAGATTTTTTTTGCTTCTTCAAAACACTTTCCTTGCTTCCTAAAGCGCTAATATTGCCATCGTTGTCTATGAAAAAATCTTGTAATATTGTGTTTTCTTTTGCTATTTGAAAGTTTTTGTTGAATGAAATTGTTTTAAAGTCTGAATCATAAATCCAGTAATTAAAACTTTTAGATTCGGAACTTTCTGGTTTTATCCTTCCGAATTTTTTTTTAACGGGTGCATTTTTTGTAGCAACAATCATTTTTGAATTATCTGGCGAAGTTCTTATTTCGAATAAAATAGGTTGAAACATTTTTTTCGTCTTTAAAGCAACTTCTCCAATTTTAAATGCTTTCCCATTGTATTCCATTTTTTCTGGGGTAATTTTTCGAGCAAATAAATATTGTTTGTTGTCTTTTAAATTATTAAACGCATAAAATGCACATAGGTTTTTGCCAATCACCATTAATTGAACTGCATCAACGGGTTTCTTTGTGAAATCTGTTTTAAGTGTTTTTTTCTCTATAAAGTTTAGTTTTAAATCTAGTTTTAGTAAAACATAATCTCTTTCTCTACCGTGGGCATGTGCATAAAAGAAAAAATAGTTGAATTCTAATTCTCTTTTTGTAAAAACCACATAATAAAAGTCGCCATATTTTACGGCACCTTTAAATTGGTTGTGTTTTTTCTCTCTTCTGGAACCTACTTTATATTCTTTGCCAACAATTTCTTTGAATTCTTTTTGTGCAACTAAAATATTACTTAAAAGCAGGAAGATTATTAATATGTTTTTCATTCTTTGTTTAAAATAAATAGCCAACATTAATTTCCATTTTTAATATTGGTGCGTTTTGGTCCCAAAAGTTCTTGTCAGAGGGATTTAAAATTAGTGGTGCATTGGGCAATCTAATATTGTAAATGCCACCATGAAAATCTAGCCCTACTGTCCAGTTTTTTTTATAGTTTGTATGACTTCCTAAAAAAAGCGTGTGTTCGGAATAGTTAACTTTTTGGTAAATTTCTACTGGGTTGGGTTTTGCGTCAAAATCAGTGCGAGAATATATTTTACCGTTACCAATTTCGTTATTTAAGCCAATATAAAATCCATTGTTTAGGTTTTTTCCTGAAAAGTAGAATTTTGGTGCTATAGTAATTTTTGTGGATGAATGTAAGGGGGCATCCAATGGAAATTCAAAAACCGGATTTCTAATGGGCTGATAAAATGCACCACATTCTAAACCAAACCAACGCCCGAATTTCCTCTCATAACTAGCGCCAAATTCCAATTTAATTATTTTTATAAGTTTAATCCTAAGCATGTTTTTTCGCTCAGTTATGCCTCCATCATCCAAATATTTTTCAATATCGTTAGTTGCAATCGGTATTTTCTTTGGTTTTGTTTGTGCATAAATTCCAATAAACAAAAAGCTTGTAAGTGTAAAAAGAAATAGTTTTTTCATTTTAAAAAGTTTGCAAATATATTATATTATATTATATTATATATTTTAATTTTTGGCTTTTTATTCGCTGATCATATTGAAATTATACCAATTTTAATTTTAAAATTGTCCAAGCTATTTTAAAATTTTATCCCGAAATTTCGGGAGTAAATGCCAGCCAGCTCCGCCTTAGAAATTCTTTTCTGTAAAATAAAAAAGTGCAATTTCAAGAGCGAAGATATAGTTTGAAAATGGGACAATCAAGCGCAGCGATGATTGGAATATATTGAAAGCATTTCGGTATTATGTGTTTTTGTTGCAATAAAAAAGGCTTTAAAACATAGTTTTAAAGCCTTTTTTAAGTTGTTTTTTAATTAATTACATTTGAGCGTCTATTTTTTGCGCTAGCATAGTTTTTGGCACTGCACCAACTATTTTATCAACGATTTCGCCTCCTTTAAAAACCAAAAGGGTGGGAATGCTTCTGATACCGTATTTAGATGCAACACCAGGATTTTCGTCAACATTTAGTTTTCCTATCAATGCTTTTCCTTCATATTCTGTTGCTAATTCTTCTACTAAAGGGCCAATCATGCGACACGGGCCACACCATTCTGCCCAAAAATCTACTAAAACTGGTTTGTCTGAGCCCAGTACTTCTTGTTCCCAATTGGAATCTGTGAATTGTTTTGCCATTATTATTTTATATGTTTTTTTTGTTGGTGCAAATTAAGTTAATTTCCGTTTAAACACTACAAAGATAAAATCCACAATTGATTTCTATTTATCAATTTTACCAATTAGTGTATAGGTTTAGAGGTGTTTATAAATTTTCTAATTCAGATTTAATATATTGTGTTAATTTTTCTCCTTTTAGCAAACCTTTCGATAACATAGCTAAATTTAATGCTTTTTCTGCCGTTTTTTTCGCCAAAGTTTCTTCTTTTTCAATCAAACTTTTTGCCATTGGATGGTTTGTGTTCAAAATGGTTTGGTAAGTCATTGGCATTTCGCCAAACATATTAAATCCATTCATTTTGCTCATTTCTCTCATTCTTCTGTCATATTCACTTTCTGTGATTGTTACAAAAGATTCTTTTGGCGACAATGCTTCAGCACTAAACTTTATATCTGAACTTTGATTTGCCGTTTCAAAAATAGAAACCATTTTTTTGCTATCATCTTCACTCAAAAGCGAAACATTGGTTTGTTCAATGGCAATTAGTTTGTCTAAAGCATCTGCATCTACTCTTTTGCATTGCACTTTTTCGTTTTTTTGTTCAAGCCATCCCGAAAAATGATTGTCTAAAGGGCCTTCCAAAACGATTACAAAATAACCTCTTTCTTGTGCGGCAGCGATGTAACTGTGCTGCTCCACTTGGCTGTGTGTGTACAAAATAATAGTATTACCATCTTTATCTGTTTGGTTAGGTT
>JBDNIM010000004.1:0-1314 GCA_041688295.1 Bacteroidia bacterium | reverse complement strand
GATTAAAGAAAACAAAAATTAACATTTAAAAAAAATAATATAATATGAACTTTCCAGAAAATTTAAAGTACACAAAAGAACACGAATGGGTGTTAGTAGAGGGAGATGTTGCAACAGTAGGTGTAACAGATTTTGCACAAGGCGAATTGGGTGACATTGTTTTTGTTGAAATAGAAACAAAAGGTCAAACATTTTCAAAAGATGAAACTTTTGGCACTGTTGAAGCCGTTAAAACCGTTAGTGATTTATTTATGCCACTTTCAGGCACAATTTCTGAGGTGAATGCAGACTTAGAGTCAACACCAGAGAACATCAATACTGATCCATACCACACAGGTTGGATGGTAAAAATCAAATTGTCTAACCCTTCAGAAGTTGAGGGTTTGTTAGATGCAGCTGCTTACAAAGCACTTATTGGTCATTAATTTTATTGATTCAATAAAATTTTGAGACGAAAATTTTCATTATTAAAAAATTTATTGCCTGCCATTGTGTGGGCAATATTTATTTTAGTGCTAACCACACTTTCTAATGGTGGATTTGTTTCTCAAAATTTGCTTGGCATTGCCACCGACAAATTGGGCCATGCTTTTATTTTCGGTGTTTTGGTGTTTTTCATCATGCAAGCCTTAATTAAATTATGGCGCTTTTCGTTTTTTTTAAGAAAAATACAAATCATAGCATTTTTCATTGGTGTTGGTTATGGATGTTTAATTGAGTTAATTCAATTATACATCGTCACCTATAGACAAGCCGAGTGGGGCGATGTTATGGCAAACATTATTGGTTGTTTTATTGGACTTATAATGTTCAATTCCGTTTATGGTAATTTGAAATTCTTGGATAAAGAGTAATCGAATCTTTAGTTCTTTCTGCATGCTTATGTATGAATTATCTTTTTTTGAAAAACACTTGCCTTCTAATCTAAAAATTCTTTTAAGTTCTCTTTTTAAGAATATTTAAGCTTAAATTTTTATTAAAAACTTCCTAAAATGCCTGAAAATTACTTTTCAGGTATTTTTTTTGGCAAAAAGCAAGTAACAATAAGTTACATAACTTGCTTTTTAACAGCACTTTAAATATATTTTGTTTTTATTTTTCCACAATGTGGGGGAAAGTGGGGTAAAGTGGATTTTTTAGAATTATTTTTACCGAGTAATTAAGAGACAAAATTAGATGGCAAAGTTCATAGGAGAGTTTGAATGTAAAATTGACAGCAAAGGCAGAATTATTTTGCCGGCTAAATTGCGTTCGCAAATTCCTGACAACGATGCAAAAACCATGGTCATCAATCGAGGGTTTGAAAAATGTTTG
>JBDNIM010000313.1:0-5466 GCA_041688295.1 Bacteroidia bacterium | reverse complement strand
TTGAAAAAGATTATATTCAAGGTAAGTATGGTGCAATACCATTTTTAGGAGATTTCACAAAATTAATGACTTTTGAATAATGCCTAAAAGTACAAAAGCAATTAAAGTTTCAGATGGGAATAAAGCCTGGAATAAAAAAGCCAAGCCAGGCGCTTACAGCATAGAAACCATTCCAATTAAGAAAACTATTTTAATAGTTTGTGAAGGGCAAACGGAAGAAATGTATTTTAAGTCATTTCCTGTTTTAACAGAATATAGAGTGAAAACATATAATACGCAAGGTCAAGCCAAGCTTAAGTTGGTTGAATTTACTAAAGGAATTAAAGACTCTTTTGATATTAAATTTGACGAAATTTGGTGCGTTTTTGATATGGATGTCAAGAGAGGTGCAGATGAATTTGCAGATTTTGACAATGCAATCACTAAGGCTTTACAACTTAAATACAAAGTAGCCTATTCAAATGATGCTTTTGAATTATGGTTTTATTTACATTATAATTATACTGATTCACAACATTTAAGGTCTTTTTATTACAAAGAATTAGGCAATAGATTTAGAATAAATTATGTAAAGGATGGAAAGAAATATGATTTTTGTAAAAAATTATATGGCATTTTAATGAATGACAAAAACGCTTCACAAGAAAAAGCAATTGAAAAAGCAAGAGCATTATTTGAGAAGCAAAAGAGTCTTCCATGCCATCAACAAAACCCAAATACGAAAGTTTATGAACTAGTGGAAGAGCTGAATAAAAACCTAAGATAATAGATCAAAAGCATTCTCATCTACATAAAAACACTAGAAACACATTCTAATTTTTCAAATTTCTATTATAAGTCTCACAAGCATTGGTTAAATTTAAGTGTAATATTTACTTTTGTAGCGGGCCTTTTGTTAAAGTTCCCCAATGCTAAAGGATGCAGCTCGCAAGAATTGTGTCCTTTTTCATTTTATTTAAAAAAAGAAAAGGGAGCGGAGTTTGGCAGATGGGTGGCTGCTGGTGGCGGATGGGTGTTGGGGTTTTTGAGAGATAAGTTAGTGGGCGAAAGAAGCGTTGAAATTAATCTTTGAGAATTTTGTTTTGTGGATTAAGGTGTTATATTTGCATCCAATAAAAATACTAAAAATGCGATTTAAAATAAATTTTTTGGCTGTTTCTACTCTCCTATTTCTTATTTCGGGCATTATTCGACATGATGTAGATGAACAAGAATATTTAAACCTAGCCCAACAAAAACAATTTGAATGTGTAGGGCAATTATTTCAAGACACGACACCAACATGCACTTGCGTATTAATTGACAATAAATATATTCTTACGGCAGCACATTGTTTGACTACATTTGAAAAAAGATATGATACAATAAAAAAAGGAAATCAAACAATAACATATTTTACATATTTTAATTCTCTGGTTATAAAACCAGAGAAAATAAATCTAAAATTTGGCAATATAAAAATAAAAGCAAAAAAAATAACAATACATCCGTTATACAATGACACCACCTTAAAAGGCGGGAATTATGATATAGCTATTATAGAATTAGAAACAGAAATAAATACTATTAGTATCCCAAAATTAAACAAAGCTTTTGATGAACAAAATGCCCAAATAATAGGTATTGGGTTTGGCGCGAGTGGAAAAGCCAATGAGCCTGAAAGCATTAAAGCAGAATATAAAAAAATAGCAGGCCAAAATACCATTGATAGAATAGAAGGCAGAAAATACAATGGTAAAAAAACATGGTTTACTTGCGACTTCGACCATCCTACCAACAAAAAATGCAATAAAACAGGGGATTTTAAACCTTTACCTTTAGAATATACTCCTACTGGAGGAGATAGCGGTGGCGGTGCTTTTAGATTTAAAAATGGCGAATGGGAATTAATTGGAATATGCCCCTCAGCTGGTGTAAATATGAAGCAATTTTACAAAACTGGCTATTACGGACAGATAATGAATTGGCATAGAGTATCCGTTTTTGCAGATTGGATAGAAAAAAACAAATAATAATACTCTCTTACTCTAAATAAATAATTTAATTTAGAAATTTATTTTTAATACCATTACCATAGCAGCGCGTTCTTAAATAGAATAACCTTATCCAAAAAGACTGATGGAATTGACCTATGAAGTCTTGACAACCTGTCCAAGAAAATGAGAAAAGGCTCCAAATGCAACTCCTATTAAAAGGAAGTAGATAAGTTAGAAACACTGCAAACATTGTGTTTGAAAAATATACAAAGCTCTTCTAACTTGTTGGAAGAGCCTTTTTTACTCTAATAAAAAAGTATAATATTTCTCACTCTCTTTCATTTTGGATATTTTTTTTCTGGCTATGCATTCAATTTAAACCTTTAAAAAACAAATATAAAAAACGAGAAATAGCAACAAAAAATGGCTGGTATCCATAGCATTCGCCAATATTTATGTAATCTGTGGAATAACATTTTAGCTATTTCCTATGGATTATAAGGATTTCCTCGTTTTATACTTTCTGGCATCCATTTTTTGTCGGCTGTTTGTTGGTGGCGGATGGGTGGTTTTGGTTAGCTAAATGGGTGATGTTGATCAACTAACTAAAAAACCATAGAAAAATTGAGTTCTCGATATATTCCGCTCAAAGCAGCGACAAACTAGAACTGACGGAAACTTAGATTGATTCACTTTATAATACCTTCATCCTAATGGACAGAACAAACTAATCCCATACAAGCATAAACTAATCACTACTAACTATAAACTTTATTCTTCACAATCGCTAAGAATAACCGAACTGTGTTTTTTGAAAAATCTTTCTTTATCGGATTTTGTTTATAAAGTAATAAAAACCTAAATTTGCCAAAAAAATAATATGGCTACAGCATCAGATTTATCAGTAGGAATGTATATCAGATACAACGGAGAATTGGTTCAAATTGTTGAATTTATTCATAGAACCCCGGGCAATTTAAGGGCTTTTTATCAAGCTAAAATGAAGAATGCAAAAAACGGAAAGTCGGCAGAAAACCGTTTTAACCCTGGCGAAAAAGTAGAAATTGTGAGGGTTGAGGTAAGAGAATTGGCTTATTTATACAAAGATGGCAACGAGTTGGTTTGTATGGACAATGAATCTTTTGAGCAATACAATATTTTAGAAACTTTTTTTGGCGATGCAGCTGCTTTTATGATTGAAGGCATGACGCTTTTGGTGTCTTTTGAAAACGGAGAAATTCCAATTGGCGGCACCCCTCCCAATAGCGTAGATTTAGAGGTTACATACACCGAACCGGGCGAAAAAGGCAACACCGCAACCAACACTCTGAAACCAGCAACGGTCTCTACGGGAGCCACATTAATGGTGCCTTTATTTGTTAACACGGGTGACAAAATAAAAATAGATTTGAGAACTATTGAATATGTTGAGCGCGTTAAATAAATGGATTTTTTAAACACCGAAGACAACTTTTTGGGGATAGAAAACCCCTTGTTCTTTAACTACGAAAGCAGTAAAGTAGTTATACAATCTGTTCCTTACGAACATACATCATCTTACCTTGAAGGCAGCGCTGCAGGGCCAGAAGAGATCATAAAAGCCAGTCAGTTTGTCGAGTTTTATGATGAAGAAACCGACACAGAGGTGTATTCAAAACTTGGTATTTGCACCTTGAAACCCATTAATTTTGAAGGCATTGTGAACGAAGATGCCATCAATTTGATAGAAAAAGAAACGATTAAACACCTAGACAACGACAAATATATTGTTTCCTTAGGTGCCGAACATTCTGTTTCATTTGGTTTTGTTAAAGCTTTTCAAAAAAAACACGGTCACTTTTCAGTGTTGCAAATAGATGCACACAGCGATTTGAGAATGGCCTATCACGACAATCCATACTCGCACGCCAGCGTAATGGCTAGAATCCTTGAATTAAATCTTCCAATATGTCAAGTTGGAATTAGGGCACAATGCAAGGAAGAAGCCACCCTAATAAAATCGTCTGCATTAATAAACACTTGGTATGCACACCAAATTCAAGACAACGACAATTGGATGGATGAATGTATAGATAAGTTAGATGACAAGGTATATTTAACGATAGATGCCGATGGGTTTGATCCCAGCGTTATGCCGGCAGTTGGCACCGCAGAGCCAGGCGGCTTGCTTTGGCATCAAGGGCTAAAGTTTTTGAAAAAAGTGGCGCAAAACAGAGAAATCATAGGGTTTGACATTGTTGAATGCGCGCCAAAAGATGGCGAAATACTGACACAGTTCAACTTAGCGAAAATACTTTATAAAATTTTAGGGTATATAGAAACCTATAAAAAATAGAATAATCAATGAATATTTATTTGGACCATGCGGCTACAACACCCCTAAATAAGGAAGTTGCTGAATTAATGTTTGACATCAGTTTGTCTCATTTTGGCAACCCATCTTCTACACATTCATTTGGTAGAAAATCAAAATCTCTGTTAGAGTTCAACAGAAAATCCGTTGCCGAAAACTTGGGCGCATTGCCCTCCGAAATTTATTTCACAAGCGGTGGCACAGAAAGCAACAACCATGTTTTAAGAATGTGTGTAGAAAACCTTGATGTAAAAACCATTATTTCCTCAAAAATAGAACATCATGCGGTAACCCATACATTAGAAGATTTAGAAAAAAACAGAAATACAACTGTTTTGTTTGTCCAAATAAAAGAGAACGGCCACATAGATTTAAAGCATTTAGAGCAATTGCTGAAAGAAAACAATAATGTTTTAGTTAGTTTGATGCATGTTAACAATGAAATTGGCAACATATTAGACATTGAAGCCGTAGGAACCCTGACCCAAAAGCACCAAGCACTTTTTCATTCAGACATGGTACAATCGATAGGCATTCTGCCAATCAATTTTGGAAATTTAAACATCGATTTTGCCAGTGGGTCTGCCCATAAATTTAACGGACCAAAAGGCGTTGGGGTTTTATATTGCAAAAAGAAGAACAAACTAAAACCCTTAATCACAGGCGGTTCGCAAGAGAGAGATCTGAGAGCAGGCACAGAAAACATTAGCGGCATTGCAGGTTTAACCAAAGCATTAGACATAAACACAAAAAAATACGCTGATAAAAAAGCTAAAATTGAAACCATTAAACAATATTTTATTAACAAGATAGAAAGCGATTTGCCCGACATAAAATTTAATGGTGACTATAAACAAAACAGCAGTTATACAATTTTAAGCATTGCATTGCCGCCAACAATAGAAAACGGTATGCTGCTTTTTAATTTCGATTTAAATGGCATTTCTGTTTCTGGTGGCAGCGCTTGTTCATCGGGCAGCTCAAAGGGTTCGCATGTTTTTCAAGAATTACATCAACATATTGGATATTCGCCAATTAGATTTTCTTTTGGAGAAACAAGCACGCAAGAAGAAATAGACTTTGTTATAGATTTTATTAAAACTTTATTTTGATTCAAGAGAAAATAAATATAGCAAT
>JBDNIM010000312.1:0-4862 GCA_041688295.1 Bacteroidia bacterium | reverse complement strand
CTTTGGCTTGGGTGGCTTTTATCATCAAACTTGTAAACTCCAGGGTATTTTCCTTTAAATATATTTTTATGGTGGTGTCGCTCCAAGTTTTTAATTCAAAAGAAGAAGAAAAATAGCCCACGCTTGCCACTAAAAAATTAAAACTCGTATTTTTTGGCAACCCTTGGTTGTCAAAGAGCAAAGCTTTTTTAGGCGGAAAAACAATGGGCGAATAGTTCACCTCAAATTGTTCAATAATCATTGAATCTTGATTGTAAACCAAGGTTTCAATAAAGATAAGTTTAGGTTTTTTTTGGGCAAATGCGTTTTGAAACAAAGCCACAACGAATGCAAAAGCAATTAAATTTTTGTTCATGTTTATTAAAATAAAATTGTTTTGGATTGCAAAAGTTATCTTTTAAAAATTAAAGACAACAATTTTGAAATTGTTTTCCTTGTCGCAGCTATTACGCTTGTCCAAGTATTGTGGGTATTATCTCAGCTTAAGTAAATAAAACTTTAGCACCCCAAAACGGTTGCAAATATAATAGCATTATAGAATTAAACAAATGCTTTTTATTTTTTATGAAAAATTATAGAGACTATTTAAATTTTATCTTAATATTGTAACATGGAAATTCAATTTTGGGGAGCTGCAAGAACAGTAACCGGTTCAAAACATTTATTGCATTTAGACAACGGAAAAAAAATATTGCTCGATTGTGGTTTGTTTCAGGGCGAAGGGAAGGAAACTTTTTCGCTAAATAGTGCATGGGGATTTGAACCCTCAGAAATTGATGTTGTTTTGCTATCCCATGCCCATATTGACCACACTGGCCTCTTGCCAAAATTGGTGAAAGATGGTTTTAATGGCCCAATTTATGCCACCGCTGCAACCATAGATTTGTGCAATATTATGCTTTTAGACAGCGCTAGAATACAAGAAAGTGATTTAAAATTTGAGAATAAAAGACGAATGGCAAAAAGGCAAGAATTGCTCGAGCCGTTGTATGATGAAGACGATGCGAAAAAAACATTGTCGTTAATGCGAGAAATTCCACATAAAAAAAGTATTGAAATTGATGATTATTTAACCTTATCAACCTTTGATAATGGACATATTTTGGGCAGTGTTGCTCTTTTTTTAGAAATAAAAACCAAAGAAAATAAAATTTTAAAATTGGCTTTTACAGGCGATATTGGCAGAGAATGTGATGCCATTTTAAACAAACCTGTTCCATTTCCGCAAGCTGATTATATTATTAGCGAAAGCACTTATGGCGACAGATTGCATGAAGCGCAGGAAAATGTAGAAAAAAGATTGTTAGAAATAATAACAAGAACTTGTATCGAAAAACAAGGGAAAATTATTATTCCAGCATTTAGTGTTGACAGAACACAAGAACTTATTTATGCTTTAGATAGATTAAGTTTTTTAAAAAAATTGCCAGTAATTGATGTTTATGTGGACAGTCCTTTATCAGTAAAAGCGACACAAGCTATGGGCAGACACAAAGAAAATTTTAATCCTGAAATTTTAGAATATATTACCAAAGATGGCGACCCATTTTGTTTTCCCAATCTTCATTATGTGAAAGAAGTTGAAGAATCTAAAAAAATAAATTCTTCAAAGAAACCTTGCATTATTATTAGCGCAAGCGGAATGGCAGAGGCCGGCAGAATCAAACACCATTTAAGAAACAATATTGAAAACGAAAACAACACAATCTTGTTAGTTGGTTATGCATCGCCCGGTTCTTTAGCAGGCAGAATTAAAGCAGGCAATCCATTTGTTAAGATTTTTGGCGAAGAATTTGAAGTAAAAGCCAATGTTGAGGTGATGGAAAACTTTAGTGCCCATGGCGATTACAAAGAAATGATAGATTATTTATCCTATCAAGATGAAACAAAAGTTAAAAAACTGTTTTTGGTGCATGGCGAATACGATACACAGCTTGCTTTTGCAGAAAAACTAAAAGCAGTTGGGTTTAAGCATATTGAAATTCCACAAAAAGGGGTTAAGTATTCTATCATAATTTAAAAAAAAAAACGATTTGAGCAAATCCTCCAAATTATTTATTGTTCTGGGTGCTTTTTTTATTACCAATGCCATCATTGCTGAATTTATAGGCATAAAAATATTTTCTTTAGAAAATACACTTGGCTTCGAGTCTTTAAAGATAAAAATATTTGGTTTCAATGATCTGTCTTTTAATTTAACAACAGGCGTTTTATTATGGCCTTTTGTTTTTATTATGACAGATATAATTAATGAGTATTACGGCAAAAAGGGTGTAAAGTTATTAAGTTATCTGGCAGCCGGCATGATACTTTATGGCTTTGTAATGGTGTTTATTTCTATTAAAACAACTGGTGCAGCATGGTGGATTGGCAGCAGTATAGATAAAGGAGTGCCTAATATGCAATTGGCTTTTCAGTCAATTTTTGGACAAGGACTATGGATAATTGCTGGTTCTTTGGTTGCTTTTTTGATAGGGCAGCTAATAGATGTTTGGGTATTTCATTATATAAAAACCAAATCAGGCAACAAAATGCTTTGGCTTCGCAGCACAGGTTCAACCTTGGTTTCTCAATTTATAGATAGTTTTGTGGTTTTGTTTATTGCCTTTTATATTGGGAATAATTGGAGTTTTAAACTCGTAATGGCTATTTGTGTGATGAATTATTTGTATAAATTTGTTGTAGCATTAGCACTAACACCTTTGTTATATATTATTCATTATTTTATAGACAAATATTTAGGCAAAGAAGAAGCCGAAAAAATGATGAAAGCTGCCGAAATGCAGAAATAAAAATAATATTTAGGCCACTTTTAAATTGGGGTTTTTTCCCAACTCGTTCATCATGTTTATATGTGAACGAACGGCCTCGCCAAAAGTTTTAAACTCATTGTGCTTAACACCATAATTTGCAGCAGTTTCTTTTACAATTTTACGAATAGCAGGATAATGAACATGGCTCACTTTGGGGAATAAATGATGTTCTACTTGAAAATTTAAACCACCCAAAGCCCAAGTCAAAAATTTGTTATCAGGACAAAAGTCAAAAGTTGTTTTTAATTGATAGATAGCCCAATCTTCCTCAATTTTTAAAATACCCGTTTCTTGTGCATCTGCATATTCTGCCCCTTCTACTACATGTGCCAATTGAAAAACAACAGACAAAACAACGCCCATTACAAAGTTGTAGAACAAATAGCCAATAATAAATTTTGTGAATCCAAGCATTCCAATGGGCAATGCAATGTAGAATGAAACATAAAACAATTTAGTTAACCAAAAAACTATATGATTTTTGGTTGTTTTTTTTGGTAGTGCTGTGGTGTGTATATTATTGCTAAAATATTTTGAAAAATCCATAAAAAACACCCAAAACAAGGTGGAAACACCATATAATAAAAACATGTATTTCTGTTGATTTTTGTGAAATTTATTATAGGGTTGATTAGGCGACATTCTTAAAAATGGTGGTTTGAAAATATCATCGTCAACCCCATCGACATTCGTATAAGTGTGGTGTAGTATGTTATGTTTTGTCCGCCAATAGTGACTTTCTGCACCCAAAAAATTTAAACTGTATCCAAAAAAATCATTAACCGCACTGTTGTTTGAAAAAGCACCATGGCAGGAGTCATGCATTACATTAAATCCTATAAAAGCTAAAAACACTCCGAATATTGCAAGCAGTAAAAAATTTAAAATGACATTATTTGGCTGAACAAAAACAAGTAAATAATAACAAACTAAAACAACGCTATAAACAAAAGCTGTTTTGAAAAACAATCCTGTACTTCCTCTTTGACTTAAATTATTATTTTTAAAATAATTTTTAACCTGATCATTTAATTCAATATGAAACTGTCTATTATTGGTTGCAAAAGTTATTTGTGGCATGGGTTTAAAAAATCACTGCAAATTTAAACAAATTTGTGTCAAGTTTTGTTCATTAAAATTATGTGAAAATTATAGAATTTTTTAAATAAAATATTTCTAAAATTTGGGTGTATAATTATCAAAATATAATATATATTTGTTGCCATATTATGCAAAGAGACTTAGAGATTTTTAATTTAATTGAAAAAGAAAACGAAAGACAAGAACACGGTATAGAATTAATTGCATCAGAGAACTTTGTTTCCAAACAAGTAATGGAGGCAGCAGGTAGTGTTCTTACTAATAAATATGCTGAAGGACTGCCAGGAAAAAGATATTATGGCGGTTGCGAAATAGTAGATCAAATAGAGCAATTAGCTATTGATAGATTGAAAAAGCTTTTTGGAGCAGCATGGGCAAATGTTCAGCCGCATAGTGGAGCGCAAGCAAATGCTGCGGTTATGCTTGGTTGTTTAAATCCAGGCGACAAGATTTTAGGCTTTGATTTAAGCCATGGTGGACATTTAACACACGGATCGCCAGTTAATTTCTCTGGAAAATTATATACACCTAGTTTTTATGGAGTGGAAGAAAGTACGGGTAAAATTGATTTCGATAAAATTGAAGCCATTGCTGAAAAAGAGCAGCCTAAAATGATTATTTGCGGAGCGTCCTCATACAGCCGAGATTGGGATTATAAGAAATTAAGAGAAATTGCAGATAAGGTAGGTGCTTTATTATTAGCTGATATTTCGCACCCTTCGGGATTAATTGCAGCAGGATTGTTAAATAATCCTTTACCATATTGTCATATTGTAACCTCAACAACTCACAAAACATTAAGAGGACCGAGGGGCGGAGTCATAATGATGGACAAAGATTTTCAAAACCCTTGGGGTCACAAAACACTGAAAGGTGAGCCAAAAATGATGAGTGAGGTTTTGGATGGTGCTGTTTTTCCTGGCACACAAGGCGGCCCTTTAGAGCATG
>JBDNIM010000311.1:0-3445 GCA_041688295.1 Bacteroidia bacterium | reverse complement strand
CTAAAAAATATTTAAAAAAAAACAATTTCATTAAATTTTATTAAATTGATCATATTCTCTTATGTAATCTTTTTCATCATAAACATGGCTAGCTATGCATATTTGCACAGCATTGTGCGTGTATTTCATCGTTCTCCAGCTCAATTTAGGAATATATACCCCAATATTTGGGGAATCTAATACAAAATCATAAATTTGATGATCAAAAGTTTCAATTTTAATTTCTATCTTTCCTGAAACTGCAATTAAAATTTGTTCTAATTCTAAATGGGCATGACCACCCCTTTCAACACTATCTGGTGTGTAATAAGTCCAATATATTCTTCGAGGTAAAAAAGGCAAATCGTTTTTTTCTGCAATAGAAATATAACCTAAGGAGCTACCTCCAATTTTGGGAAAACTTATCAAAAACGGTTTAGACATTACTTATTTTAATTTATTGTTGATTGAACTCTACTGTATATTGTATTTTAGGTCTGATAATACCTGGTAATATTTGTGAGTTGCTGCCTAATGTTTCATTAATCAATTCAAAACCTAATATATCATTGGCCATAAAAAGCACTTCCCTTTGATTTAAACCAAAGATGATATTAAATTGGTAAAAGCCAGCATTTAGCAAATCTCCCGGTATTATGCCAGTAACTATATAGGTGCCAATCTTTGAATCTCTATTTACTGATATTAATTTTCCTTGATGAAAGACAACAACTTCTTCGTCATTTTTTAATTCAAAGGTAACATCTAAGTTAATATTCCCAATATAATTTAAAAATACAACTTCAAAACAAACGCCTGACTTCATGTCAAGTATATCGCCATGATTGGGATAAACTCTAAATGACTGAATCTTAATATTTTCATTACCAAAATTCGAAAACTGAGCTTGATTTATTTTAATATTTGAAGAATCTTGATAATATTTTACCGATTCTAATTGATTGCCTTGAAAAGCAATTTTTCCATTTTCCAAAACCAAACCTTTATCACATAAACTTTTTATTGCAGCCATATTATGACTAACAAACAAAACGGTCCTGCCTTCTCCACTTACGGACTTCATCTTGCCCAAACACTTTTTTTGAAATTCTGAATCACCGACAGCTAAAACCTCATCAATTACCAATATCTCTGGTTCTAAATGCGCAGCTACAGCAAAACCTAAACGCACATGCATACCCGAAGAGTATCGTTTTACAGGCGTGTCGATGTATCTTTCAACACCAGAAAAATCCACTATTTCATCAAATTTACTTCTTATTTCTGCCTTATTCATGCCCATAATTGCGCCATTCAAGAAAACATTTTCTCTACCTGTCAACTCTGGGTGAAACCCTGTACCTACTTCTAATAAGGAAGCCATTCTTCCACTTATTTTAATACTCCCTACTGTCGGTGCGGTTACCCTAGAAAGCAATTTTAGCAAAGTGGATTTACCTGCACCATTTCGTCCTATTATCCCTAAAACTTCACCAGCTTTTACTTCGAAATTAATGTCTTGTGCAGCCCAAACAATATCGCCTTTCAGAGCCTTTTGGGTTCTGTCATTTTCTGATATCTTGCCCTCGTCAGATTCTTTTCCCAAAATTTTTCTTGCAAATCGCCTCACATCTCCACTCAATGTGCCACTGCCAATTTCGCCTAAACGATATTGTTTGCCAAGATTTTCAACTTTTATTACTACTTCACTCATTTTTTAAACGGTATCCATAAATGTTTTTTCTACCCTATTGAATATTGCAATACCTGAAATTAAAAGAACCAAAGAAAAAACCAAACTGTAAACAAGCATTAACCCATCAAAACTTCCCCCGCATCCAAAACTAAATTTTGCGGCTTCTAAAATTGGTGTAATAGGATTAAACTGAATGAGTGCATGGATTGTTGGATTTTTAACTTCATTTAAAGGAATTACTACAGACGAACCATACATTAACAACTGAACACCAAACCCAACAAGGAAGGAAAAATCACGATATTTGGTGGTTAAAGATGAAATAATCAAACCCAAACCTAAGCCTAACAAGGCCATTATAACTAGATAAAGTGGGATAAAAGCGAATGCTAAATTGAATTCAATTTGATAAGTTTTGTCAAAATAATAGTATAACCAAACAGCAATCAAAAGAATGAATTGAATTGCAAATTTCAATAAATTTGAAATCACAACAGAAACAGGGACAGCCAAACGGGGGAAATATACTTTTCCAAAAACACCTGCATTAGCCACAAATGTATTTGATGTGGCCGTCAGACAAGATGCAAAATAATTCCAAAATGTTTGTCCACATAGGAAAAACAAAAAACCAGGAACACCATTGGGAGTCAACTTAGCAATGTTACCAAAAATGACTGTAAAAACAACAGATGTAATGATTGGTTGTATAAAAAACCAAATGGGGCCCAGAATTGTTTGTTTATACACAGATACATAATCCCTTCTTACTAATAGAAGAATCAAATCACGGTAACGCCACAACTCTTTTAGATTTAAGCTAAATGCACCTTTTTTTGAACTTATTTCATAATCGAAACCAATGCTCATTTTTTTATAGATTTTAAAAGATTAGATGGTATTTTTATTTTTATGCTATTTCCAATATTCTCAAAATGGATAACAAACCAATCACCATCAGGTTTAGAATATAATTCGCCAATATGCCCTTTCAAAGGCCCGTCTGTTATCTGCACCAATTGTCCTATCTCAATCTGTTCTGAAATATCTGTTGCAGACATATCATAACCATGAGCAATCAAGGATTTTAGTGTTTCAATCTCATGCTGATGAACTTTTGCTGGTTTTTTTTCAAATTTCAAAAACCCGACAACACCAATGGTTTTCAAAATCGGCCCATATTTGTGTATTTCTCTTACAAACACATAGCCATTAAATAATGGTTTTTCAATCGTTTTTTTCCTATCGCTCCACTGACTCACAACTTTTATAATTGGCAAATAATGTTCAATTCCAGAATTTTGAAATCGTTCGGCAACTTTTTTCTCTTGCCGAGAGGCAGTATAGACAACATTCCAAATTGATTTATCCTCCATTAAGCTCTTTTCACAGCGCTGCCTCCTCAGTCCCATTTAGAGATTTAAGAAAAGTCGCAATTTAACGGCATTTTTTTAAAATTATTGCCAAAATTTATAAACAACTGTATTTAATTTATAAAACATTAAATACAGCTTTCTAAACATTTTTTCTATCTACTCCACAACAACAATACTGAATCACTTTTCTCCACTTTATTTACCAATTTATATTCAATTTTCTTGCTTAGTTTTTTTTCTACTTTTATACACAACTCTTTCAAAAAGGCTTCATTCACATCTCCCAAAACCAGCAACTCAATTGTTGAGCTGTCTAATCCCTTGGCAAAAGAGCCTGTTAAATAAATTTCTTCAATATTCCCTAACTTCCCGATCAAATACTCTATTATCCAAT
>JBDNIM010000310.1:0-1942 GCA_041688295.1 Bacteroidia bacterium | reverse complement strand
GCAAATATTGTAATCACCACAAACAACCAATGGCTTTTTGTCTTTAATGGCATCAATATATTTGTAAAAAATATCGAGAAACTCATATTTAATAGTTTGTCTGATGTCGCCCGTTGTGCCCGAAGGGAAATAGCAACTAAGCACAGAAAACTTTTCAAAGTCTAATTGAATAATCCTGCCTTCAAAATCAAACAATTCATGGTTGATGCCTTTGGCATGGTTAAGGGGTTTTTGTTTACTCAAAATGCCTACTCCGCTATAGCCTTTTTTACTAGCCGAAAAAAAATAGCAATGATAGCCCAAAGCTTGCAAAGCAGCTGCATCTATATCTTCTTCGTTGGCTTTCAACTCCTGCAAACAAACAATGTCTGCTTGTTCTTTTTCAAGAAAATCTACAAATCCTTTGCTCATTGCCGAGCGAATGCCATTTACATTATAAGTTATAATTTTCATTCTATATTTCTTTCTTTAAATCAACTCAACCAACAAGCTTTCAATTCTTTTTTTGGGTTGGTGGTTGTTGTATATAATATCATAAACCGCATTCAAAATAGGCATTACGGCATTGTGTTCGCTGTTAATCTCGTGCATTGTTCGGGTGGCAAAAAAACCTTCGGCAATCATATTCATTTCCCTTTGCGCACTTTTCACACTGTAGCCTTTGCCCAACATATTGCCAAATGTTCTGTTTCTAGAGAATTGAGAATAAGCAGTTACTAACAAATCGCCCAAATAAGCATTGTCTTTTACATCTCTATGATATTGATGGCTGGCATTTAAAAAACACTCAATCTCTCTAATAGAAGCAGAAACCAAAACCGCCTGAAAATTGTCGCCATAACCCAACCCATGACAGATGCCGCAGGCAATGGCATATACATTTTTGAGTACCGCAGCATATTCTATTCCATAAATATCATTGGTTGTTTTGGTTAAAATATATTTGTTGTTGAATAGGGCAGCCATTTGGGTTGCCAAGGTTTCGTTTTCGGAAGCAAGGGTCAAATAGCTAAGCTTTTCCATAGCCACTTCTTCTGCATGACAAGGGCCAGAAACTGCCAACATTTGCGCAGCAGGCACCTGCCAAACAGATTGAAAATAAGGGCTGATAATTTGATGTGTTTTTGAGTTTACTCCTTTCACAGCCGAAATAATTGTCTTATTTTTGAAACTATCTGCCGGACATTGTTGCAACAAATCATCTAAAAAAGCGGAAGGCACGGCTACCAAAATAACATCACTTTGTTCAATCACTTTTAGTAAACTGGCGTTTAGTTCTATTTTACTTAAATCAAATGCAACATCCGTTAAATAGCGAGGGTTGTGTTTATTTTGTTCAACAAACTGCACATCTTCGTCATTTTTCAAATGCCATGATATGATTTTAGGAACCGCATTGTCGCACAAAATTTTAACCAAAGCTGTTGCCCAACTGCCATTGCCCACTACCCCAATTTTTAATGCGTCCATACCTTGCGAAAGTAATTCAATTTGATGTTCTAACAAAAAAATATTAGTGAAATTAAAATCAGTTTTTTAAAGCTAAAAAAAGCAAGAAATGGAGGGGTGTTTTTCAGAAAAAACGCAAAATATTATTTTCGAGTGAGTGTAATGCCCAATAATATAAAAACCATGCCTAGAATCTGGAACAATCCAATGGGTTCGCCATCCAAAACACCCCAAGCATAAGCAAAAATTGGAATTAAATAGGTAACAGAAGCGGCAAAAATAGCCGTTGTTTTTTTTACCAAAGTATTGAAAACAATTAAAGAAATAGCCGAACCCACCACCCCCAAAACAACAATATACAACAACGCACTATTGCTGTTAGCATGCGTTGCCGTTTGCCAAGTGTTGTTTGCCAAGGCAATAACCAATGCCGGAACTAAAATAATGGTTAAAGGCACCATACTGTTTACAATTGCCGACAAATGATTTAATT
>JBDNIM010000309.1:0-8937 GCA_041688295.1 Bacteroidia bacterium | reverse complement strand
TTTCAGGTCGCCTTTTAATTTTAAAACAGCCAAGTATTCTATGATTCTTTGTTTTACTTTTTCTAAGCCATAATGATCATTGTCTAATACTTTTTGTGCTTTTTTAAGGTCTAAATTGTCTTTTGTTACTTCATTCCAAGGCAAATCTAACAAAGTTTGTGCATAATTTATGCCCACAGAATAATCAGGGCTTGCAGGATTGGCTCTCAATAATTTATCCAACTCTTTGTTAAAGGCTTCTTTAACTTCTTTTGGCCATTTTTTATTTTTTCCTTTATCTTTTAGGTTTTGAACCTCTTTATCTGGGCTGTCTTGACCCAATTCCTCTTGAATCGCTCTAATTTGTTGCTGTAAAAAATATTCTTTCTGTTGTTTGTCAATATCAACCTTCACCTTATTTTGAATCTGGTCTTTGAGTTTCAACATGTGATTTTCTCTAATCAAATGTTCAAAAACAATATTGGCTCTCTCTTTTAAAGTATTGGTATTTAAAATTTCCTGTTTTTCCTTTAAAGAAATACTCATATTAGAGGCAATAAAACTTACCAAGAAATTATCACTGTCAATATTTTTTAAAGCAAAATTAGCTTCAGAAGGAATATTGGGCGACAAATTGATGTTTTCTGCGGCCGTATCTTTAATGCTACTAATCAAAGCTTTCAGTTCTTTGTCTGCTTTAACATCTTCATAATCAACACTTTTAACATTGGCTTTTAAATATGGTTCAGTGGCAATTTCATCTAAAAGTTCGATGCGTTTTTTACCTTGTATGATAACAGTGGTATTGCCATCTGGCATTCTCAAAATTTTAATAATTTGAGCCATCGTGCCGATTGTATTCAAATCACTAATCTCAGGCTCTTCGGTTTCTGGGTTTATCTGCGAAAAAACACCAATTATTTTATCTGTTTTATTGGCATCTTTAATAAGTTTAATTGATTTATCTCTTCCAACCGTAATTGGAAACACGACACCTGGAAACAAAACCGTGTTTCTAATCGGTAAAATTGGCAGACTTTTTGGCACAATCATTTTGCTACTCTCCTTCTCTTCTTGTTGAGAAAACAATGGAAACATATCTCCGCCCTCTGAATCTTCATTGTCTAGCAACCCACCAAATATCATTTTATTAATGTCTTTCATCTATGTAATATCTTATAAGTTTCAATAGATATGCCACAATTAAAAACTATGACAAAATGAACTATATTATTTGTTCATTTCTATAAATCGTTCAATGTTTATCTCTTTTCCCATGATAATAATTTCATCATGTTCATAAATTATTGTTGTTGGCAATACCAATCCCAATAAATGTCTTTCTTTGGTAATCTCTCCTTTTTTATCCATTTCAAAAAGGCGTTTCACTGTTATTAAAGTTAAATTGTATTTGGTATCAAACTCTATTTCTTTAATAGATTTGTTCCAAATATATTTTGGTGCATCAATTTCTGCAATCTCGTAATCATCAGGCAATTGCAAAAAAGTTTTTACACTCGGGTGAATCAATCTTTCTGCAACCAATATACCAACTTCCTCTTCTGGAGAAAGGGTTTCTGTAATACCCAATTTTTCAAGAATCATTTTTTGATGAGAATTTCCGGCCCTTGCAATAATCCTTTTAATTTTTAATTCTAATAGATTTACAACTGTTAAAACCAAAGCTTCAAAATTTTCACCAATGGCTACAACAACGGCATCCATTTCGTCAATTTTGTAATTTTTCAAGGCTTTTATATCTGTTGCATCAATTTTTATGGCAACCGCCACATCATCTTTTAATGCCTCTACCCTATCTTCATCTTCGTCCATGGCAATAACCTCTGCACCTCTTCGAGCCAATTGTCTTGCTATTTTTCCACCAAATCTTCCTAACCCAACTACTGCAAATCTTGATTTTATTGTCATGTTTTTTTCTAAAGCAAAAATAAGGGTTTTCTATTTATTCAACACAATTCTTTTGTATTCTTTTAAACGCTGATTTTCTATTACAATGATATAGTTTCCACTGGCCATTTCATCAGTATTTATTGTTATTGAGGTTTCGTTTTTTTGCTTTTTTATTTTATAAATTTCTTTGCCATTGACATCTAAAATTTTTATCCAAAGTTGTTCCTCATCAATCAGCTCATTCAAAAAACCTAACTCAATATTTTTTGTAACTGGGTTGGGCATTATTTTCCAATTATTGCCTTTGCTTTCTATCTCTTTAAACTGTGTAGCAAGTGTTTTATCAAACATCGCAAAAACATAATCGCCTTTTTTGGCATTTTTTATTAAAACTTTGCCTTGTTTGTCGTTTAAATTTCCTTTTGTGAATTGAATGTCAGAAGCAGTGCGCCAATAATCGCCAGGGAAACCACGGTATAATAATGTCAAGCTATCTTCCGTCTTAAAAATTAAAGTGTGGTCTAAATATCCCAAATTTGAATTTGTGCTGCCTTGTCTTCCGTCATAAATTAACTCTACATCAAATTTACAAGAATCATTCCAAATACCATCCAAACTCACATATCTATATTTACTTTTATATGGCGATTCTGTGATATATTTATCTGGGCCAACCCAATGGTGTTCCAACCTGATTAAAGCGCTATCTTTTATGTTATTAATCGTGATTTTACCAAACACTTGGGCGACATCAAATGTTGCTTTTTTATTTGTAATTAAAACATTTTCAGTTATTGCATCGCACAGCTTTTGGTTATAATCTAAACAAACAAATACTGATTTGAAATTAAAGGAAAAAGAAAATGAATCAATTTCTGAATTGATTAAAACAGTTCGTTTTTCAAATGTATTTATATCTTTAAAGAAAAATACTTCAATTGGAAGGTTTTTATACAATTGATCTGTAAATCTTGGCAACTGATTGGTAATTATTTTTAAGTTATAAGGACTGCTGCCAGAATGAATTTGTTTTACAATCTCAACATGAGGAAACCCCTTTTCTTTAACCCAATTTTGAAAAAAATCTTTTGCCACATCTGGAGAATTACCTTCAAAAACCGCTTGCATATCATCGGTACTTGCGTTTTTCAAATAAAAAATATTCTGATAGTCTTTGCAGGATTGAAAAAACAATGAATCACCCGTTATTCCTCTTAAACTATGCACCACACTTGCTCCTTTTTTATACACATGTGCGCCATAAGTTATTTCGTGTGGAATATTAATGAGCGAATAAGGCTTTAAATCTTTGACATGTGCATATCGCAAAACATTTAAATGGTTTTCGGCAATTGAAGCCAAATATACTTCTTTGCTATAAACAAACTCTTTGAAAAAATGCTCACAATAGCTTGCCCAACCTTCGTTTAGCCACATATCTTCGGCTGTTTTGCAGGTTACATTATTGCCCCACCAATGATGGCTCAATTCATGCGCCATAAGGGTTTCATTGTTTAATGAACCATCCGCAAATGTAGCAGGATAGGCAATATTGCCTGCATGTTCCATTGCTCCGCCCGCAAAAGGCACCATTGTGAACCCAACTTTACTGTAAACTTGAGGGCCAAAGGCATTTTCAAAACTTAAAATTGCTTTTGATAAATTAAGAAATGAATTTTTCACCTTCATTGTATCTGCACTTGCGCTCATTAGCCAAACAGGGAAATTAGCATCCTTGCCCTGAAATTGATTTTTTACGAAAGCATATTTAGAAACGGCCACTGAAACCAAATAAGAAGACATGGGCACAGGCTCAAAATAATGCCACAAAACACCCCCATTTTGAATAGCGGTATCAATTAAAAGTCCATTGCAGGCAGCAGTGTACCCAATATCTGTTTCAACATAAAAATGATAAGCTGTTTTTACATCAAACTCATCTATACAAGGAAACCAAGCCCTGCCATATGCATGAGGATTTACTTGAAATCCAACCCCTAAATTAAAAGCATAATCGCCTGTGAAATAAAATCCGCCCCATCCACTTGGGTCTTTGGCTGGTGTGCCTTGATAAAAAATATTTAAAGAAAATGAATAACCAACCGGCAATGAACTGCCTAAATTAATTTTAATCCTATCGCCTATTCTACTAAAATTTAATTGCGTTGTTTGATCCATTTTAATAGAATCAATTGTCATTCCGCTTAAATCAAACTCTATTAAATTAGTTGCTTTTTTTAATTCAATTTCATGAACCGTGTTGCCAATTATTTTTTTAGAGGCTATGTTTTTTAGATTCAAATGAATAGAGGTTTCCGAAATCTTAAATGAATCAATGCGGCTGGCAAACAAACAGGTTTGGCTAATAAATAACATAAGAAAAACAGGGAGGCGTAAAATATATTTCATTTCGATATTGTCAATGTCAAAAATAATATTAATTTTGACAATTAAAAAGATATTATATGAAAAAAAAATTACTAGTTATTTTAGTTTTAATGTTGGCAATGAATTTAGCTGCTCAAATAACGATTACACAAAGCCAAATGACAAGCCTAAACGATACCATTCGTTTTTCTAATTCTCCAATTGGGAGCCAAAATTTTACCTCAAAAGGCACAAAGTTCTTTGGGGATTATAGAGGCCTAGGCATTAGTTCTCAAGATATATACAAATACCAAAGTTTAGCAAGCACTCCCTATGTACAATTGGTTTTAACTGGACTTCCTTTTGGCTCAATGGGCTATAAAGTGGCGGATAGCATTGGTGGTGGTGGATTTAACTTTAGCGACATTTACAACTTTTTTCAAAAAAGCAATTTAGGTTGGTTTGCAGTTGGTACGGCTTTAACTATTCCATTACAAGGCACACCAATTAAAACAGGAGGCGTATATTCTGACAAAGATGAAATTTATAATTTTCCTTTAAATTACAATGATTTTGACAGCACATCTTTTAAAGTAACAACCCCCTTAGGTATTTCTTTCCTTAATTTTGGTTCATTTACACAAAAAGGAACAAGAAGCACAAAAGTGGAAGGTTGGGGAACTATCTCTACCCCTTATGCCCAAAACATAAGCTGCATCAAAGTAAAAAGCATTGTTAGAGAAATTGACAGTTTAAAGCTTGCAATTCCGGGTCAACAGCCCGTTACAATTGGCTTTCCAATAACACGAGTGGAATATAAATGGTTGAGCACAACAGAAAAAATCCCAATGTTAGAGGTTTCCGGAACTGAGCTTGCAGGTGTTTTTGCGCCAACAACCATTCGATACAGAGACAATTTTAGATTAGTTCAGCCTTCTCCTTTTGGTCCAAATGTTGATTTTACAGTGAATAAAAATACAGGCATCACTAAATTGGATACTTTTGAATTTGAAAATTTAACTTCTCCTAATTTTGGCAACACTTATGAGTGGACTTTTATTCCAAGCGCTGGTGTTAGATATATTAAAAACACTAATAAAAGCTCAGAAAATCCAATTGTCGTTTTTGACAATGTAGGCACTTATTCTGTGAAACTAAAAGGCACCAATTTAATTGGATTTAAAGACACCGTTTTTAATAATTACATAACAATCTCTGCAAACCCTGTCTCAGTTTCTAACCTATCTAAAGAAAACAATGTTTTTTATCCTAACCCAGCCAATCAATCTATCAACTTTTTGAACAATGGATTTGAAAATGCAACTTATAAAATCATAGACTTTTCGGGCAAAATTGTTTTAGAAGGACTTATCAATAATGATTTAAACATTAATGTATCTGAACTTAACACTGGACAATATATTTTATTAATTCAAAAAGAAAACGCTGTTTATACTGATATTTTAACAAAAAATTAAACAATGAAAAGCAAAATAGTTTTATTTTTATCCCTAGCCTTTTTATGTATTAGAATTAATGCACAAATTGCAAAAACACAAGTTGTAATGATTAATGCTGCCGTAGAATCTGATGGCATTAGGCTTACTTGGCCGCAGATGCCTGGCAGTTTTACAGGTCAAATTTTGGTTTACAAAAGAGACAGTTTACAACAATCTAATTGGGGCAGCATTTTGGCTACATTGGGCGCTACCGCAACAAGCTACAAAGACATTACGGTTAAAAAAAGTAAAGCTGTGGAATATAGAGTAGTGCCTGCAAATGGCAATACGGCAGTAGCGTTTGGATATATTTATGCTGGAAACGAACTGAGAGAAACCCTATTAAAAACAGGTATTGTACTCTTAATTGACAGCACATATATTGCCTCTCTTTCAACAGAAATTATTCAATTAGAAAAAGATTTATCATCTGAGGGATGGAAAGTAAGCAAACTGTATGTGGGCAGAAATTCAAAAACAATAAATGTTAAACAAAAACTAATCTCTCATATTAATAGCAACAAGCAAAATAAAATCACCACTTTAATGATTATTGGGCATGTGCCCGTGCCTTATTCGGGTGGGTTTACGGGCGATGGAACAAATTTTCCTCCGCCAGATGGGCATGTGGAAGGTTCGGGCAATCACACAGGAGCCTGGCCTGCCGATGGCTATTATGGCGACCTTGATGGCGATTGGACAGATTATTTAATAGACCTAAGGACAGGCGCACAAGCAAGACATCACAATGTGCCAAGCGATGGAAAGTTCGACCAAGTTAAATTTGATGCGGGCGTTGATTTAGAAGTTGGAAGGGTTGATTTTTTTGGAATGACTATTTTTAATGCCACTGAACTGCAATTAACCAAAAACTATTTTAAACGCAACCATGAATGGCGAACCGGAAAAACAAAAGCGACAGAAAGAGCTTTGATAGACAACAACTTTACGAGCCTAAACCTGGCCTCTACGGGTTATCAAAACTTTGCGGGGTTTTTTCCTATTGATAGTATTTTCGATAACAAAGATTACATGACCACCATGCGTTCAAATTCCTATTTATGGTCTTATGGATGCGGAGCAGGTAGCTTCAGCAGTTGCTCGGGCATTGGTTCATCTACAGATTTTGCAACCGATTCCATACAAACTATTTTTACAATGTTGGCAGGTAGTTTTTTTGGCGATTGGGACATTAACAACAATTTTTTAAGAGCGCCTTTGTGTCGTTCGTCATTGGCTTCTTTTTGGGGCGGCATTCCTAAATGGTATGTGCACACCATGGGATTGGGCAAACACATTGGTTTTGGCGCAAAGGAAAGCATGGATAATAAAACATTTTATTTTGATGGAGGTTTTAATGGTTCTGGAAACTCCGTTCACATGGCCTTAATGGGCGACCCTACCCTAAAAAACAGACACTTACGTCCTACCCACGGCCTCACTGCAACAAGAAACAACAAAAAAGTAAACTTAAAATGGAACAAAGCCATTGGCAATTTTGATGGATATGCACTCTACATAAAAGACACCGCTAGAAACTTGATATTTAAGGTAAGTAATTTTTTAATTAGCGACACTTTCTATACTGATTCTGCAAATTATTTTTCGGGCAATTACCAATATTTTGTAGCCACTATCAAAAAAGAAACTACGGCTTCGGGTTCATATTTCAACTTGGGCGGCTTTTCTTCTGCATTTTTAAAACACACCAATGCAATTAGCACTATTAATAAAAAAGCGATTGAAATTTATCCAAACCCAAACAACGGAATCATATATTTCAACAACAATCAATTGAGCAATTTTAGGCTTATAGACAGAATGGGAAAAGAGCTTAGCTTTGTTTTAAACAAAGAAAAAAACCAAATAGACATACAACATTTGAGCGATGGGATTTATTTTTTGACATGCGTGGATGAAAATAACATTGAAATTTCGCTGCAAATCGTTAAACTTGCACATTAATTAATTTTACAAAAACATACATGATTTTAAAAGGAAAAAAAGGAATTATTTTTGGTGCATTGGACTCCAAATCTATCGCTTGGAAAGTGGCCGAACTGGCCCATAAAGAAGGTGCTGAGTTTATTTTAACCAATGCGCCAATCGCTTTAAGAATGGGAACTATCAAAGAGTTGGCCGAAAAAACCAATTCGGAAGTGATACCATGCGATGTAAGTTTGGATGCAGACATGACTAATTTAATTGATGCTGCGGTTGCCAAATATGGTAAGCTAGACTTTGTTTTACACAGCATTGGAATGAGTTTGAATGTTAGGAAAAAAAATCCATACACGGATCTCAATTACGATTTCATGCACAAGACCTTTGATATTTCAGCTATATCTTTCCACAGATTGATGCAAAATTTATATAAAAAAGATGCTATGAACGATTGGGGAAGCATTTTAGGACTTACTTACATCGCTTCTCAACGCGTGTTTCCAGACTATAACGAAATGGCTGAAGCAAAATCTTTGCTAGAGAGTTTTGCTCGAAGCTTTGGTTATCATTTTGGCAAACACAACAAAGTGCGAGTCAATACAATTAGCCAAAGCCCAACAATGACAACAGCCGGCAGCGGTGTTGGTGGGTTCGATTCTTTTTATACCTATGCAGACAAAATGAGTCCATTGGGCAATGCTAGTGCCGAGGCTTGTGCAGAATATTGCATTTCTCTCTTTAGCGACTACACACGCTATGTAACCATGCAAAATCTTTATCACGATGGTGGATTTAGTTTTACGGGCATAAGCAGCGATGTGATGGACATGGTTGCCAAAAGCAACGGTTAATATAAAATAGACATAAAAAGAGAGCCTCAAAATCTATGATTTTGAGGCTCTCTTGGTTAACATATAACAATAAGTTAATCCCACATATAAGGTTTCATATAAATGAAGTTTTGTCCGACTCAATTGCCATCAATATACTGGCATTCCATCTCAGTTTCTGTGTTCCAAAAAATCTTATATTTCATAGGAATTGCATTTTCAAAAATTTTCATACTCCTTTTTTAGCATACAGAATGTGTTTGTACTATTGCTTTTTTCAAGGTGGTCAATAGAAATTTCTCAACTAAAATGTAAGATGGGAAAACCATTGACTAATTAAATACCTCAAATATGCGGTATTTAATTAGTTTTTTTACTGCAACCAAATAGTTTTTGTGATGCTATCT
>JBDNIM010000039.1:0-5775 GCA_041688295.1 Bacteroidia bacterium | reverse complement strand
GCAAATCTTGAAGAATACAAATATCAGAATTTAACTCTTTGTTTATTTCTCTGATAGCTTTTATTACTTTTAAATGGTCTTCGTGGCTGCCATGCGAAGAATTTATACGCACCACATCAACACCCGCAATAACAAGGCTTTTCAGCATTTCTTTCGACTCTGTGGCGGGACCAATTGTGGCCACTATTTTTGTTTTGTTGAAGTTATATTTGTACATTTATATCGTTTTGAAATTCTTTTGTATTTATTAAGTTATTTAAGATTGAATCTGCGTTTTTTATTAGTTTATTATCTATTAAAAATGTATTTTCTATCGCATTGTTTTTTTTTATTTCTGAAACTGCCATCGAAAAATAATTGAAAATATCATCGCCATTACAAATAAAAAAATAATCAAACAATGGTTTTGTTTGCAAAAAATATGCATTTGAGCCTTTGTTTTCTAATAAATGCCAATGCAGTTCAACATCTTCGAAATAGCCGTAACAATGATTATGCAAACTTATTTTGTTTTGTTCTGATTGTTTCTCCCAATTTTGCGACAAATGAAAATCCATTTTAAAAGACTGATTAATTTGCCAAGCCAATGAATATATTGGCAGCGTAGTTTTAATTGCAGCTATTTCAAATTGAAGATATGGGCTGTTTTTACTCATTTATTTCATGATACATAATACTAAAAAAAACAAAATCTAATAAGTTCACAAAATTAAGTGTTTTTGTGTTAAACTGTTGTTAATTTTACATCAATTTAACAACAGAGTCTAAAACTTTTTGAACAGGCAAATCGTGCATGCAACTTTCTCCTAGTTTGCAAGAACCTCTATAAAAACATTGACACTCTTTGTCTGGCATCACAATTTCACCATTACCAAACAAATCAAATTCATGGGGATTAAATATATTATTCATTAACACAATCTTTTTTTGCAAGCCAAGTGTAAGATGCATTCCCATTGTTACTTGCGTAACAACTAAATGGCATTGGTTGATTAAATTAATAAATTGCGGCAAAGAGAAAAAGCCTAAATATTTTGCCCCACTCAGTT
Organism: Bacteroidia bacterium; assembly: GCA_041688295.1. Lineage (GTDB taxonomy): Bacteria > Bacteroidota > Bacteroidia > NS11-12g > UBA955 > JABMMZ01. The sequence goes on along the minus strand of JBDNIM010000039.1, from coordinate 4,726 downwards.
TTTGTATCGTTAAATTCCTTTCGTTTTCTTGCTCTCCTCCCAACAAAATTACCTCAAAGCCTTTATTCAATAATTCTTTCGCCAAGTTTGCAAAATATTCCATTGGCCAAAGCCTAGTGGTCCATCTATCGCCACAGCCGGTATTAAGCCCAATAATTTTCTTTGATTTATCAATGGCAGTCCATTCATAACCTTTATCGTTGTGATTATCAAGCATGTAATGTTCTCCTTTATACTCCAAACCACACATTTCATAAATTTCCTGGCAATAGTTCATTGTATTGGCCTTGCTTACATCATCAAACAGACCAGTGTGATATTTATGATTCGCCAAATCATTGATAGGTTGAGCAACATTGTCTATTAAAACATAACCAAATTTTTCTCTCGCTTTCACATTTAATAACAATGCGCAGGCTTCTTTTTCTTTATCAAGATTAATTGCTATATCAAATTCGGCCGATTGTAAATATAAAGCAGACGCATAATCAAATTTCAATATTTCGTGTATGGCATCTTTTGGCAAAATAGCTGGCGTAAGAGTTAGCCAAGTTATTTTGCAGTTGGGATATAATTTTTTGAAGGTTGAAATAAGAGGCGTTGTTCTTATAACATCTCCTATAGCACCAAGTTTTATTATTAAAATACGCTTGGATATTTCAGTAAATTCGGGACAACTATTGCAATGATAACCATTTAGTTTATGTGGATTGCAAGGCACATCGCCCTTAAAATGGAGACAATTGGGTTTAAAAAAATTCATATTAAATTTGAATGCAAAGTAATGAATTTTAATAGTTAAAAAAAAATATTTATTCATTTTAATCCTAAAAAAAACTAAACTTGTCTAATAATGGTTTTAAAAGATGATAAAATACTTTTGATTTTGTTAAAAAAGAGTTAATTTTGTATCTGAATTTAAAATTGATTTCTAAATATAAATATATCCTGCTTTTTTGTTTGGTTTCTATTATTTATAGCGAATCATCAGCCACACATTTAGTCGGGGGTTTTATTAGTTATCAATATTTAAGGCCAACAAGCGCAGGCGCAAGATACAGAATAACTATAGTTTCATACAGAGATTGTAAATTTGGCTCAATAAACTTTGCAGACGATATTGATGTTTGTTTTTACAACCGCTCCAACAATAATTTATATTCCAGTGAAAACTTTAGAATTAGTAATAAAGGAAAAGTTCAACCAATTGGCCGAACAGATTGCCCAGAGACAGTTAGTGTTTGTTTGGAACGCGCCTTTTATATTAAAGATGTAGAATTGCCTACAAGTTCATTTGGATACTTTGTAAAATATGAAGTTTGTTGCCGAAATGAGCAAGTAAATTTAAGAAGCGATATCAATGGCGACCCATTTATTGGTCAAACATACCAAACCATTATTCCTCCAACAAATTTAAAAAACAGTTCGCCTTTTTTTCAAGATGTGCCTGTTCCATTTATTTGTGCTAACGACACCACTAGTTTGAGCAATTACGCTATTGACCCCGATGGCGATTCTTTGGTTTATAAATTGGCAACGCCTTGGTATGGTGCTTCTTTAGCAAACAACTTTCCTGGTTGCTCGCCTAGATATACCGCCCCAGTTGAAATATTTGGAATTGATTACTCAAATGGTTATAGTGGAGCAAGACCTTTTGGAAACACAGGTGTGGCAACCATCAACTCCAGAAATGGAATTACAACTTATTATTCTACAAGAATAGGAAACTTTGCCATTGCAATAGATTTAGAAGAATATAGGAATGGGGTTTTATTAAGTTCAACTCGATTGGATTTGCAAATTTTGGTAACCACTTGCCGACCCAATTTTATTCCTACCCTTAGTTTAACTAATTCTAATTTAAGTATAATGGAAGGCGACAAACTTTGTTTTGATGTTATTGGAAATGACCAAGACAGAAACCAGAATCTGACATTAAACGGTTTTGGCGATTTATTGAATGGAGCCAATGGTTTTAAAGGAAATAAAGCAACTTTTACAAATAAAATAGGAGGCAATTCCGTTAGTTCAGAATTTTGCTGGCAAACATCTTGTGGGCAAGGACGCAGAGAGTCATATTTGTTTGCTGCTCAGGTTATTGATGATGGATGCCCTTCAAAATTTAGACTGAGAAACTATAATATTATTGTTAGACCTTTTAGCCCAACAATAAACATTAACGGGCCAACTAATATTTGTCAAGGGTCTAAAAACAATATTTATTCATTTACTACAAATGCAGCAAACCCGAGTGACTTAACTGGTGTAACTTACGAATTTAAAATAACGAACGGAACAGTGGTTTCTTCCACAAATAATCAAGTTGTTGTAAATTGGAATGTTGGAAGCCCTACAGGAACAATAGAAGTTACAGCAATTTCTCGTTTTGGATGCAAGTCGGCTCCATTTTCTCGATCCTTCAATCTTGTTCCTGCGCCACCAAAACCTGCACTTTTAAATATTGATACTATCTGCCCTCAATCAAGCAAAACTTACACAACCCCTTTAACAAATGGCAACTCTTATTTTTGGATTATAAATAATGGGGTCATCAATTCAACCACACCTATAAATACGGCAAATGTAACTTGGAATAATCCTGGAACAGGATTTTTGAAACTGTACCAAGTCAATAATTTTGGTTGTCCAAGTGATACCTCAGTTCTTAGTGTTTGGGTTTCTAAGCCAAATGTTCCCAGTATAATTGGTCGCTCATCGGTTTGCCCAAACTCTTCAAATGTAGAATATAGAGCTAATGAAATAAAACCAAACACCACTTTTCAATGGTGGGTTTCTGGAGGAACAATTAGCAGTAATGTGCCATTGGGTTCAATAAAAGTAGATTGGGGTGGACCTGGAATTGGGAATATAAAATTAATTGCAATTGATAAATTTGGATGCGTGAGCGACACCTCTCGAAAAACAATAAATAAACAATATAATCTTGTTGCAGATAGCATTCAAGGTGACACAAATATATGTGAATTAACCACTAACAAAAAATACAAGGTTAATTTCGTACCTAAATCTATTTACTCTTGGACAGTTAACGGAGGAGTAATCACAAATGGGCAAGGCACATCAGAAATTACAGTTGATTGGGGAGTTGCTGGCGAAGGCGATGTCTCAATGTTTGAAACTAATTTCGATTCAATTAATAATAGAATATGTATTTCAGGGGTATTTATTTTAAAAGTACACATTAAACCAAAACCAATTGCAAATGTAATAAATGGGCAGCTACAATTTTGTCAAAACACAGGCGATTACATCTATTCTATTAATGGATTTGCCAATTCAAAATATTTATGGACTATAAATGGCGATAGCTCAAGGATAATAGGGCAAGGCAGCAATACCATAACTATAAAATCCACTACTTTTGGAAACTTTAAAATAGTTGTTAAAGAAACTAGCGAATTTGAGTGCGAAGGCGATACAACGCAAAAAAACATTATCATTTATCCGCAACCACAAACCTCCCCCATTTTGGGCGATTCTGTTGTTTGTTTTCCAAATGGAAACAATTTGATATACTCCGTATCGGGTTTGCCAAACTCAACCTTTGAATGGTTTGTTATTGGAGGAACAATTATCAATCCTTCGCAAAATAATAATATCATAGTTTCGTGGAATGGCGGTTCTAACAACCTATTAAAAGTTATTGAAAAATCAGACTTTGGATGCCCAGGAGACACTGTTTATTTGAATGTATTTTACGACAATCCTAGCGTTTATTTAAATTATATTACAGTAAATCCACCACCTCAAAGCGACAATGGCATTGATGTATATTTTGAGTTAAAAAATGCGCCTCGATATAATACTCAAATTTATATTCAAAATAAAATTGCTGCAAGTGCAAATTCATTTCAAACAATTGGAAATGTAAATTCAAACATTCAAAACTACAATCATGCACCTATAAACACTGACATTGCCCCGTTCGAATATAGAATTAAAATAAATAATTTATGCAATGATTCTATTTTCTCTGAATCGCACACAAATATTAATTTAAAAGGAACTAAAATTAGTGCTTATAATGTTGACTTGAACTTTTCTCCATATTTAGGTTGGACAAACAATCTTCAATATGATATTTTTCGACTTCTTTTAAATAAAACTGACTTTGAAAGCTATGAACCAATGGTAACAAATTTTGCAGCAAGATATAATAATGGACTTGAACATTTCACACAATGTTACCGTGTGAGAGCAAAAAATGGCACGACTGATACTTTTACTTGGAGTAATGATATTTGTTTTAATTTTGACCCATTGATTTTTTTTCCTACTGCTTTTTCGCCCAATTCAGATGAATTTAACAACAATTTTTTTGTCGTTGGAGGGGCATTAAAATCTGTAGAATATTCAATTTTTAATCGTTGGGGCGAAAAACTGTTTGTGGGAAATGATTTGTCTGACAAATGGAACGGAAAATACAAAGGTGTTGACCAGCCGCAAGATGTTTATATGTACACTTGTGTTTATATAGATTACAAAGGAAAAGTTTATTCAACAAAAGGAACAATTACCTTGTTGAGATAATAAAACTATTTGTGTTTGCAACAGTTTTCCACTTTTCCTTCTTCCGTAAAAGAAGGACTGATATGTGGAATCCCTAAATTTAACCCCCTAAGTATTAAAAGAATCCCTAATATGACAGTGAAAATGGATGAAGCCATTTTAAACGACTTTCTTTTTTGAAGATTAAATTTATAAT
>JBDNIM010000308.1:0-1308 GCA_041688295.1 Bacteroidia bacterium | reverse complement strand
GCCGACAAATGATTTAATTTGCTTTTAATAATATTGACATTGATACCATATAAAAATGCAGCCAAAATAGCCTGAGAGCATGGCCATATATAATCTGACTGAAAGGAAAATTCACCCGTGCTTTTTGTAAAAATAAGAATTAACGAACCAATTAGACCAATCCCAATGCCAACACCTTGTTTTAGTTTAAAAGCATTTGAAAATAGAATAACACCTAGAATTAAAGTAAAAAAGGGAGTCATTGCGTTGAGTGCACCCGACAAAGAACTAGGCATTAAACTACCGGCATTGGCAAACAGAAAAGCGGGAAAAAAATTGCCCAACAAGCCCGAAAGCGCTAGAAACATAAAATCTTTTGGCTTTAACTTTTTATACTCCCTGAAAAAGAAGAAAACAGCCACACTGCCAGCAAAAACAAGTCTTAATGAAGCCACCTGAACAGGCGAAAACTCCAACAACCCTTTCTTCATTAACATAAAAGAACTGCCCCATACAAAGCCAAGAAACAATAAAAAAAACAGGGTTTTTAAATCTATTTTCAAGTGTGCAAAAATAGGTTTTTTTAATGCGAATGAAGACTAATTGTTTTAACAATTTTTTACTATGATAGCCACCGAGGCATTTCATAATATCCTTAAGTTTTATCGGTGTTTATTTGCCGTTTTTATTCTTCCTCTGTGTTTTTTAAGGCCATTAAAAGTGTGTAAGCATTTTTGATAACAATATTTTTTTTCTCAATCATAGCAATATTTTTTATTTCAATGTTACCATCTTCCAGTGTGCCAATCTCTACCTCTGTCATCTCAAAATTGTTTTTGGATTGGGCAATAAAAATGTAGTCTTTTCCTTCAAAACTGACCACAGCATTTTCTGGGAGTATATTGCTAGCATTGTTTTCTACCCTAATTTCTGCGTTCATATACATGCCCGGCAAAAGTGTTGGAACATAGTTTTTGAAACTGCAAATAACATCGACTGAATGGTCTATGTTAATGTTGTTAGAAATTAAACGAATGGTGCAAGGGTATTTTTGATTATCGTCAGAATTGCTGTAACAAAATAGATTTTGCCCAATTTTAAGTTTTTTTAAGTCTTTTTCATAAATTTTCAAGTTTAAATGGATGTCATTTGCGTTAATGATTTCGAATAATTCATCGCTTGGGGTTATGTATCTGCCAATATTTACATTTACCTTGGAAACAAACCCACTGATGGGTGCATAAATATTAATGGCTTTAGAAATATTGTTTACATTAATGTTTTGGGTATTTATGTTAATTAAATTTAACTTTTGAACCAATCCACTTT
>JBDNIM010000307.1:0-12472 GCA_041688295.1 Bacteroidia bacterium | reverse complement strand
ATTATTAGAGAAAACAAGCTATGAAATAAATTGCTCTAACTTAGAATTATATTATTTTGACATTGAAATGCCTGTTCAAAGAACAACAAAAGGTGTTAAATGTGGTACAACTTTGAAGCAAGATTTTTGTTTAAAATCTCAAATCATAGAAGAAGTTGTTCCTATTTATTATGATTTAGACAAAGCAAACATAAGACCAGATGCATCTAAAGTATTGGATGAAAAAATTTTACCGATATTGGTTAAATATCCTAAATTGCGTTTAGAGTTAGGTTCACACACAGATTGTCGTTCATCATATGATTACAACATAGATTTGTCTCAAAGAAGAGCAGATAGTGCGGTTACTTATTTGGTGAGAAAAGGAATTGACCCTAGAAGATTGGTTGCAAAAGGATATGGAGAATCTAATTTGGTAAACGATTGCAGATGCGAAGGTGCTGTGAAAGTAGATTGCCCAGAAAGCAAACACCAAGAGAATAGAAGAACCACAATTAAAACTTTGGATATTAATTTCGACCCTAAAGTGGCTGCTGTTTTAAGCAAAGATAAAAACAATGAAAACTCTAAACCTATTATTATTAAATTAAGAAAAACTGATGGAAATTTATTAGTAAATGCTGCTGGAAACAATATTGAAGCTGGCGGTCAAGCCATTGTTGCTCCTGGAAAAGACTTGGTTATTAGTATTACAGAAGTTAAAAACTTAATTTCTAAAGGTGTAATTAAACAAACTGACATTACTGGTGCTACAATTGCCGATTTAACAGCAGGAAGACTTAAACCCAATGTTACAATTAAACTAAATACTTTAAGGGTTGGTCCAAAAGACAGAGGATATTCCATTATAAATCCTGTATTAAAAGTTGCTGGCATGAATAATCCATACACATTAGGCATTGATGCAATAAAAGAAAATAATGGTTCTGTAAATACAGATGAAGAAGAAATTACTTTCAAAAACATTAACACAGGGGCATTAAAAGATGGCCTAATTGATAGCAAAATAACCACTCCTACGCCACCTGCAGTTGGGAATACTCCAGTTGCTCCTGCAGCAGACTCAATGTCATTAAATGATTACAAATCAATTTTATTGACTAGTAAAGGAGAAGTTCCAACGATGATTAACGATAAAGAAAACATTAATTGGGTTTACAAACAAGAAGGAAGAAAAGTTGAAATTCCTGAAGAAATGGCTAAAGACCTTTGGGACAAAAAAGTGATTACTAAAAAAGAATTTGAAGATGGCGAAACCATAAAAATAGATGGAACAAAATTGCCAAGCAATACATTTGTTGCAACGATTCAAATTGGCGATGTAATTATTGAAAATGTGAAAATCATCATTAGTAATAAAGTTACCGAGCCAACCTTGGGCGGAATTAGTACATCTATGAGAAAATTAAGTGCTTTGGTTAAAAATGGTTCATTGTATTTGAAACAAAAAGCAGTTAAAACAAAATAAAAATTAGTTTGTAATCTATAATAAAAAACGCTCCACATAGGAGCGTTTTTTTTTGCTTTAAGATTGAATGAAATTTTTATCAAAAAAAATAGTAATATTGCATAATGTCTTTAGGATTTGAAATTAAAACCGCAGCACAATTTGCCTCAGAGGGGAAAGTGCCAGAAGTATTGTTTTTTGTTGGATGTGCAGGAAGTTTTGACGAAAGAGCACAAAAAATAACGAAAGCATTTGCAAAAATTTTGCATCATTGCAAGATCGATTTCTGTATTTTGGGAACGGAAGAAGGCTGCACAGGCGACCCAGCTAAACGCTCGGGCAATGAATTTTTGTTTCAAATGCTTGCTCTCAATAACATTGCTACAATGAATAACTACGGTATAAAAAACATTGTTACAACCTGTCCACATTGTTTTAATACCATAAAAAACGAATACCCTGATTTGGGAGGTAATTACAATGTTGTTCATCACACTCAATTTTTGCAAACCCTTATTAACGAAGGAAAACTTGTTGTTGAGGGGGGAGCTTTTAAAGGTAAAAAAATCACATATCACGATAGTTGCTATCTTGGCCGCTCAAATGGAGAATATTTGGCGCCTCGCAAAGTTTTAGAAACATTGGATTCTGAGCTTGTAGAGATGAAGCGATGCAAAAGCAACGGACTTTGTTGTGGTGCTGGAGGTGCGCAAATGTTTAAAGAAGCCGAAAAAGGAAACAAAGAAATAAACACTGAAAGAGCCGATGAAATTATTGAAAGCAAGGCGCAAATTGTTGCAGCAAATTGTCCTTTTTGCATGACCATGTTAACAGATGGCATAAAAAATAGCACTCAAGAAGGTAAAATTGAGGTTTTAGATATTGCTGAGCTTGTTGCCAAAGCCAATGATTTAATTTAGTTACTGCTGATTTCTTTCGAATCATGTCGCCTTTTCCAATTTAATAACTTAAATTTCAAGGTGTCATAAAATAACCCAATTATTAAGGTTATGGCAGGAATGAATAAAACCTGAAGTTCTAAATGTGAATAAAAAACACCGCCTACAATACCACCAATAAAGAAAAAAGAAATAATTCTTAACCGAAGAAAAATGGTTGAACGAAGTTTGTTTAAATAAGATTTTTCTTTGTAAAAAAACAATTGAGAAAGCTCAATCCCTAAATCTGTAAAAAGGCCCGTTAGGTGTGTGGTTCTAACCACAGCATTAGAAATCCTAGTAACCATTGAATTTTGCAAACCCATCGCAAAAAGCAAACTAAAGGCAATGAAATTAGAATTATTTACTATCAATGATTCTCCAAAAACAGCAATAGTAAATAAAATAAATATTTCAATAATTATTGGAACAATATAAATAAATTTTTCATTTCTTCTAGTTATAAATTCAACAATTAGGTTAGAAACAAAAGACCCTAAAAAGAAAAATGCAATAAACCAAAAATAAATAAAACTTTCCACAAAATGGAGTTTAAAAACTTCGTCAACAAAAAACGCGAAATGCCCAGTAACATTAGTAGTTAAGCGTTGAACAGACAAAAAACCGGCAACATTTACAATTCCAGCAACAAAAGAAAGCAAAGAAGCTATTTTTTTATTGTGGCTAAGTGTTCTTGCATGCACATGGTGTTTAAACATTTCTGATTGGCAAAAATAAGCACAAAACAACACATTTTATTTGAATAGAAAACTAATTTTCGCTTTTTGTTAAAAAAAAATAAATTTCAGTGGTTTATTAAATTAAAAAGAGTTTATTTGCAAGAACAAATATGCAAAACTTGAACTCAAAACTTGAAAGTGTTTCCGATTTTTTTAAAAACGGGGATTCTGCACTTGGCTACAGGCGATTGATTGACTGTGGGTTAGACACTCGGAACATAGATGTTTACAAAAAAACACTTGCGCTGATAGAGAAAAGTGAAAATGAAAACCAAACCAATGACTTTTCAGAAGTTTTTGATTTCATACATTCACTCAATGACATTAATATGCCTGCTTCTCAAGCAAGTAGTTTGCCTCTACTAAAAGTGGAAAATATAGGCAAACAATACGCTAAAAGTCAATTTAAAATTTCGCCTTTAAGTTTCCAATTGAATTATGGAGAAATTATTGGTTTGGTTGGCGAAAATGGCAATGGAAAAACTACGCTTCTAAAACTTTTGACTCAAGATTTGGAGGCTGACGAAGGCAGCCTTTCTTTTAACTTAAAGCACGATTCCGTATTTGAACTGCGTTCTCAATTGGTTTATATTCCTCAAAGGGTGCCTAAATGGCATGGGTCTTTGTTAGATAATTTGCAGTTTGCAATGGCGCAAAATGGAATATTGGGTAACGACAACATGGTTTGGGTTGACATGGTTATTGCAAGGCTTGGTTTACGCAAGTTTAAACACTTGAATTGGAACCAAATATCCTCTGGTTACAGAACTAGATTTGAAATTGCGAAATCTCTTTTGCGCAAGCCTAAACTGATGCTTTTGGATGAGCCACTTTCTAACTTGGACATAATTTCTCAACAAACTATTTTGCAAGATTTAAAGTTTTTAGCACAGTCGGAAAGCAATCCTTTTGGTTTAATTTTAAGCTCTCAACAACTTTATGAGGTTGAAAAAATTGCTGATTTGGTGATATTTTTAAATCAAGGTGAAGCGCAGTTTCAAAATAATAATGCTGAAAGAAACGAAGCCGATGATTTAATTTTTGAAATAGAAACCACAGAAAATAGAGAAACCTTACTAAAGGTTTTTGAAACATTGGACATTAAGGCGTTAAATTTTAATGGCGGTGTTTTTATTGCCCATTTTCATTATTCAACAAAAGGTGCAGATGTTTTTAAAAACATTGGCAACTATGACTTAAAACTAAATGCTATTAGAAATATTAGCCAATCATCAAGACGCTTTTTTATAAAATAAAAATATAAAACCCATGTTTAAAAAATTAAATCAATATTTTCTTGTCAACCATCCCCTGCTTTGGAATTTAAAGTTACATATAATTTTGCCATTTGGCATTTTGCTTCATATTATTTTTTTCCTTTTAGCCTATTCCAATTATAACTCAATTCGTGATTTCTATGATGGTAAAGATTACGACTTTTTCAAAGAGTGGTCTTTTGGTATTTATTCATTTTTTATAATAGCAATAAGTATTATTATTTGGCTTTTGTATTATTTAAGAAATAATGCATTCAAAAGTTTTTATCCTGTTAAAAAAAGTTATTTGGTTAAAGAGTTTTTGTTGCTTTGTGTTATTTTATTTATAACATTTTCAAATATGGGTTCTTACAAATTGGGTAAAAACTTGAAATTCAGTCAATTAACTAAAAATTTTGATGTTAAAAAAGATGCAGAGAAAATTGCACAAGCAAAATGTTTTTTGGTATTTGAACAAAATGAATTTGAAAAACAAAATTGTTGCGATAGTTTGAGAGTGAGAGACAGTATTAACGCTTCTATTGAACCGCAAATTCCAAACGACAGCTGTTTTTCTGAAATTTATAACAATGGTGAATATAGCCAAGTTGAAGAAACTACTTCTATTGCCCGCGAAAACTATGATTCAAGCATTGACTCAGCAACCAGCTATTTTACACCAACTTACAGCTATTTATACTATTGCAGCCAAAGCAATACTTTATTTTACGATATTTTAACAAATTCTTTAATTTATTCGCAAAATGCCAAACGATGGATTCTGAACAATAAGAAAGATTCCATTAAAAATGCGACAATTACTTATTTAGAAGTTTTAAAAAAATATGAAGGCAATTATAGTTTTGATATTGACAAATTGCTCAATGATATCAATGCAGATGAAAAAACATTCAATGAAATAATGAAATTCTCAACTTATGATTATGATTATAATTCAAGATTTGTAAAGACTTATAGTACTAATGATAAAAGGGTACAACCATTCATTGAAAATACTTATTTATTAGAGATGATAAACAAAATTAAAGTATCTAGGGAAACATTTTTTGTTTTTGATACTTATTGGAACATATATTTATATTTAGCACTTGGATTTTCGGCTTTTCTTGCTATGTTTAGATTTACGAGATTAAAAAACTGGCTGATTTCTATTATTTCATTCGGCATTTTTTGCATAACAATCCCGCTCTTTGATCAATTTGTAAAAACAGATATTACGGCAACTATTTTAGTATTCATTTTCATAGCAATTACTTTTGTTCTTTCCTTTGTTCTCATTAAGAGTAGAAAGAAAAAAATGCTTTCAGCGGTGTTTTTGCATTGGTTTATGTTCAGTATTTCATTTGCCATTCCTTTGGCTTTTAATTTGATAGAAAAATTTACCAGAGAGCAAACAGAGTGTATCAAAAACATATTGACTGTGGTAAAAAAACAACAACCCATTAATTTTTGGATAAACGATAATAGCGAAACAATCACTTATATCAATATAATTTTTGTGCTTTTGATTTTCATATTTTACACCATTCCTATGTGTTATAAATGGCAATCCAATCCTAACGAATAAATTAACCCCTTCATATAAATGCATCATTTTGCTTGCTTATTTATGATAGAAAAGCAAAGCAATAGCCTTACATTCGCGGCTTGTAAATTTTAGATGTTAAAATCAATTATTGATAATGGGTTTCAGGTTTGGCTAAAAAGAGTTTTACTAGCTTTCTTTACAAGTTTCTTGTTTCGCTTAATTTTTGTTGCTTATAATTTTCAGTATTTCAGTCCAAATGGCTTTGCAGAATTGCCAAAAGTATTGTTTTATGGGCTTTTATTCGATTTTCAAGCGTGGGTCTATTTGTTGGCTTTGTTTCATTTGTTAAGTCTATTTCCGTTCAATCCTTTTTTAAATAAAAAATGGTTTCAAATGATTTTAAAAATCACTTTTTTTGTTGGTGTATTTGCCTTTATTATTATAAACAGCATTGATTTAGAGTTTTTTAAACTAAAGAACAGGCGAACAGGCATCGAGATATTTAGCCTTATGGCAGACAAATCGAATCCGATAAGCTCCTATTTCATAAGCTTTTGGTATATTATTATCGCTTTGCTTCTTTTGTTTTTTGGTTTGGTTAAATTATATCCCCAATTAAATGCTGACGATACAACAATAGACAAAAAGTTTTCAATAAAAAAGATGGCTTTGTTTTTAATGGCTGTCATTATTTTGTTTTTGGGCGCACGAGGCGGCATGGAAACCAAGCCTATCAGAAGTTTTGATGCGTCAAGATTTGTTTCCCCAGAATGGAGCGCAGCAACTATTAATTCATTTACCCAACTTTTAACCTCATTGAATGCAGGCGCAATTAGCCAACTGTATTATTTTGACAAAAAAACTTGCATTGCCATCGCAAAACCTTACAAATCTGAGCCTGCTCTTTTTTCTAAATCAAAACCTAATGTGGTGCTTATTATACTTGAAAGTTTTGGGCGAGATTATTGTGGCTTTTTAAATGATACAATTAGATTTACACCTTTTCTTGATAGTTTAGCTAAAAAAAGCCTTATTTTTAGCAATGCTTACAGCAATGGCGCCACTTCAATTGAAAGTTTGCCCGCTATTTTTACCTCACTCCCTTCCCTTTTGGATGTACCATACATTAATAGTAATTTTCAAAACAATACTTTGAGAGGGGTTCATTATTATTTAAATAAAAACAAATACGATTGTTCTTTTTATTATGGTGCAGAAAATGGGTCTATGGGTTTTCAAAACTTTTTGAAAACAAGTGGTCCGATGAAATATTATGGCATTAATGAATACCCAAATAAAACCGATTACGATGGCAGTTGGGGTATTTGGGACGATAAATACCTGCAATATTACGCTAAAGAGTTGGGCAAAAAACAGCAACCTTTTTTCAGTTCTGTGTTCACACTGTCTTCCCATCATCCTTATAAAGTCCCAAAAAATTTGGAATTGCAATTTGAGGAAGGCGATCTGCCCATACACAAATCTGTGCGATATGCTGACTATTCATTAAAACTATTTTTTGAACAATGCGAAAAGCAAGATTGGTTTAAAAACACCGTATTTATTATTACTGCCGACCACAGTTCATACAGCACCACAGAGTATTTTTATTCGCCTAGCGGAAAATTTGAAGTGCCGCTTTTATTTTATAGTCCCAAATATTTTAAACCCCAAACAATTGATTCGATGACTGTTTCTCATTGCGATATTTTTCCTTCGATTATGAGTATTTGCGGAATAAGAGATTCTTTTGTTAGTATGGGAAACAATGTTTTTAAAACTAAGAATAGTTATTCTTTAAATTATGAAAATGGTTGGTATCAATTAACACAGTATCCATATTGCTTAAGAATTAATCAAGAAGGAAAGGTTAAAATGCACATGCAAACCAAACAAATGTTAGTAAACCGTGATGCTGTAACGGTTTTTAATGACTCCATTTTAAATTACAAAAAAGAATTAACTGATATTTTAAAAGCAAAACAACAGTTTTATAACAATCGATTAATTATCAATCAATTTTATATCAAAGAATAAGACATTTTATTGGAAACAAAATGGGTTTATTCATATTGCTGACTTAAATATGATTGTCTTATCTTTGCAATCAAAAATTTTAAACACTGAATGAGCGATTCTATCACACACGAATGTGGCCTAGCTTTTATTAGACTGCTGAAACCATTAGAGTATTTTACTGAAAAATATGGCACCCCGCTCTATGCTTTAAAAAAGCTTCAACTTTTAATGGCAAAGCAAACCAATCGTGGGCAGGATGGTGCAGGACTGGGTATTATCAAACTAGACCCTCAGTTTGGAAACCGCTACATTGCCCGCAAACGCTCGAACTCTAAAAACTCTGTAGCTGATATTTTTGAAGAAATAAACAAAGATATTTTAGATTTAGACCCTAAAAACCTTAACAATGCTTTATATTTAAAAGAACATTTTCCTTATGCAGGCGAGTTGCTTTTAGGACACCTTAGATATGGCACACATGGAGGCAATAGCATTGAAAATATTCATCCGTTTTTGAGACAAAACAATTGGATGTGTAGAAACTTGGTGATGGCCGGCAACTATAACCTTACGAATGTTGACGATCTTTTTGACCAATTGATTGAACTGGGACAACAACCAAAAGAGAAGAGCGACAATGTTACAATGCTCGAAAAAATAGGCCATTTTTTGGATGAAGAAAACGAAAGATTATTTAGACAATATAAAAAAGAAGGTTATTCAAATTTTGAAATTACAGAAAAAATAAAAGACAATTTATCTGTTGAAAATATTTTGAAAAACGCCTTTAAACGCACAGATGGCGGCTATAACATGGCAGGAATGATTGGCCATGGAGCATCTTTTGTGATCAGAGACCCCAATGGAATTCGCCCTTCTTTTTGGTATGCAAACGATGAGTTTGTGGTGGTGGCAAGTGAGCGCCCTGCCATAACTACAACTTTCAATATTGACTACAACGATGTAAAAGAAATTACACCAGGATGTGCATTAATAATAAACAAAGACGGCAGCTATTCTGAAAAAAGAATTTTGAAACAAAGAGCATATTTACCTTGCTCATTTGAACGCATATATTTTTCAAGAGGCAATGATTCCGATATTTATAACGAAAGAAAAACACTTGGGAAATTGATTGCCCCTAAGGTTTTAGAAACCCTCAACGATGACATAGAGAACACCGTATTTTCATATATTCCAAACACGGCTGCTACTTCTTTTTATGGCATGATTGATGGTATTAACGACTGGTTAAAAATTAGAAGGGCTGAGCAATTAATGTCTGAAAAGGACAATTTAACAGAAGAGCGCATCAAAGATATTTTAACCTACAGAATTAGAAGAGAGAAAATATTGGTTAAAGATGCAAAAATAAGAACTTTTATAACCAACGATTCAGACAGAGAAGACCTAGTTGGGCATGCTTACGATGTAACTTATGGTATTATAAAACCAGAAGACACCCTTGTTATCATAGACGATTCTATTGTAAGAGGAACAACTCTAAAAACAAGCATTTTGGGTATTTTAGGCAGATTAAATCCTAAAAAAATCGTTGTTGTTTCTAGCGCTCCACAAATTTTATTTCCAGATTGTTATGGAATAGACATGAGCCGTTTGAAAGATTTTGTTGCTTTTAGAGCCTTGTTGGCTTTATTAAAAGACAATAATTTGGAACATAAACTTGACGAAACCTACAAAAATTGTTTGGCAGAAATGCACAAACCGGTAGAAGAAATGGAAAATAAAGTCATTGAATTATATGCGCTATTTACGCCTGATCAAATTTCTAAAAAAGTGGCTGAAATTGTAACTCCCGAAAACTTTAGACCACAAGTTGAAATCATTTTTCAATCTGTAGAAAACTTGCATAAAGCGTGCCCTAATCATAAAGGCGATTGGTATTTTACAGGTAATTTCCCTACACCAGGCGGCACCAAAATAGCAAACCGTTCGTTTATCTATTTTATGGAGAAAAACACGGCAAGAGCGTATTAGTTGATTGGTTTTGGAGTAATGGTTAAGGGTGTAATTGTTGATTGTTGCTGTTTATTTAATGTTATTTTGCTCCATTGAACCAAAAAAACCTGCTCTAAAAGTTAGTTTTTTTCTATGATTTATTTTTTTAAAGGAGCAAAAAACTTGCAATTCTTTTCTCCATCAACATCATTTAACCACACCCAAAAAAACTGAGAATAAAATGTTATTAAATTTATTTCATGAATTAGTTCTTTAACTATAAATTTGCACTTTAATGAGTTTAACGCAAGCTGTTCTTCTTTTAAAAGATGGAACTTACTATAAAGGCAATGCCTTAGGGAAAATTGGCACCACAACAGGTGAAATTTGCTTCAATACCGGAATGACTGGTTATCAAGAGGTTTTTACAGACCCATCGTACTATGGACAAATTTTAGTGCAAACGAATGTTCATGTTGGAAATTATGGTGTAAATGCAACTGAAACCGAAAGCGATGACATCAAAATTTCGGGCCTCGTTTGCAGCACTTTTGCCAACCATCATTCTCGAAACATGTCTAACGCATCGTTGGAGGACTATTTTGTAAACAATAAAGTGGTGGGGATTCAAAACATTGACACCCGAGAATTGGTGCGACATGTAAGAAACGCAGGTGCGATGAATGCCATTTTGAGTAGCGAAACAGCGGATATTGATACACTTATGCTACAGCTAAATAGTGTGCCAAGTATGGAAGGATTGGAGCTAAGCTCTAAGGTTTCTACACCTAATTTTTATACCTTTGGTTCAGACATGGCTAAAAAAAGAGTCGCTGTTTTAGATTTTGGGGTAAAACGCACCATGTTAAATTGTTTGAGCGATAGAGATGCCTTTTGTGGTGTTTTTAATGCACATTCAACAATAGAAGATATTTTGAAATGGAATCCAGATGGCATTTTGGTTTCAAATGGCCCAGGCGATCCTTCTGCGATGGACTATGCCGTAAAAACAGTGCAACAAATTATCGAAAATAAATTGCCATTGTTTGGCATTTGTTTAGGCAATCAATTGTTGGGCAGAGCTTATGGAATGACAACCTTTAAAATGCACAATGGCCATAGAGGATTGAACCACCCGGTTAAAAACCTTGTAACCGGACATAGTGAAATAACAACTCAAAACCATGGGTTTACATTGGCAAATGTGCCTAATGAATTGATAGACATTACCCATATTAATCTAAACGACCAAACAATTGAAGGTATTAAACTAAAAAACCACAAAGCTTTTAGTGTGCAATATCATCCGGAATCGTCCCCTGGTCCTCACGATTCAAGATATTTGTTCGAACAGTTTTTTGAATCCATGCAATAAATAAAAGGATTGTTACAGGATGACTAATAATATAAATAATTTTGTGTTAATTTGCAACTAATGAATTATTGGTTAATAAAATCTGAGCCGTTTAAATATTCTTGGGATCAAATGCTTAAGGATAAGAAAACATTTTGGGATGGGGTAAGAAATTATCAAGCCCGCAATAATTTAAGAAACATGAAAATTGGCGACTTGGCTTTTTTTTATCATAGCAACGAAGGCAAAGAGATAGTTGGCATTGTTAAAGTGGTTAAAGAATTTTATCAAGACCCCACAACAGAAGATTCAAACTGGGTGGTTGTTGACTTTTCTCCATTTAAAGCATTGAAAAAACCAATTCCGCTTGCGCAAATAAAAGAAGAACCCCGTTTGGCAAACATTGGTTTAATAAAACAAGGGCGACTAAGCGTTATGGAACTAAAAGTCCATGAGTTTGACACTATTTTAGAACTTTCAGAAACAGAATAATGAGCGAAATTCTATTATACGACCATAAAAAATTAAGTGTGATGCTTAATAGATTGGCTTTTGAGTTGATTGAAAACCATGAAAATTTTAGCAACACAGCCATTATTGGGTTGCAACCGAGAGGCATTTTACCCGCTCGACTAATAAAAAACAATATTGAATCCATTATAAATAAAAAAGTATTGTATGGCGAATTGGATTTCACTTTTTATAGAGATGATTTTAGGCGCAATGAAAAACCATTGACAGCCAGCCCCATTCATATTCCATTTAGCACCGAAGGATTAAAAATTATTTTGATAGATGATGTTTTATACACTGGCAGATCTATTAGGAGTGCAATGGATGCTTTGGTAGATTTTGGCCGCCCCGATAAAGTAGAGTTGTGTGTGTTGATTGATAGAAAATATCACAGAGAAAATCCTATTAGTGCGGATTATATTGGAAAATCTATCGACACAAGAGGAAAAGTGCAGATTGTAAAAGTAAGTTGGGAAGAAAATAATTACCAAGTATGGTTAAAATCGCATGAGTAGTTTATCTGTAAAACATCTTTTAGGCATCAAAGATTTGAATGAAGACGACATTCAATTAATATTTGAAACAGCCGATAATTTTAAAGCAATTATTAATCGCCCGATAAAAAAAGTACCTTCATTGAGGGACACCACTGTTGCCAATCTATTTTTTGAAAACTCTACTCGCACCCGCATTTCTT
>JBDNIM010000306.1:0-3156 GCA_041688295.1 Bacteroidia bacterium | reverse complement strand
TTTCATGTTATAAAATTTATCAAAATTAGAAAGAACATTTTGATTAGTGTTTATTTTATTGGATTGGGAAGTAACTATATTTCTAAAAAAGTTTTTCGTTTGAGTTTTAATTTTAATGTCACTTTTCATTGCAGTTTTAACTCTAGGATAAAAATTAGTGGATGATTTAGCTCTTTTATTATAAGTATAAAATTCAGAATTATTTAAATTCTTATTGTTGTTTTTATTTGCTTGATTCATTTCCATTTTATTATTTTTTGCTTCAATGTTGATTCTTACAATATCCAAAGGCTGAATATTATAAAAGTCGAAGTTCAATATTTTAAATAGCAAGTGTTTTCCACTATACGGCACTTTGTTTTCTAGGTGTATGTATTCAAGAATAACCAGCAATTTGGTAACTAATATTTCTTCAAAAATGCTAATGTTCTTTTTTGTTGCAAAAGGAATTTCATGGTGGGTTAAATATTTTTTCAAATCATCAACATGGTTATGATTTTTGTATAAAACTACAATTTCTCGCAATGGCACCCCACCTGCTTTTAGTTCTACAATTTTTTGACCAACACCAATTGCTTCCTGAATAGGGTTGTAATAACTATTAAAAACAGGCGGAACATTGTCGAATAATTTATTTTTTCCGCTCGCTACAATATTTTTATCTATGTTTTTTAACCTTTCATTATTATATTCAATGAGAGCTTTGCTATAATCAAGAATTGACTGTGTGGAACGGTAGTTTTGAACCAACACAGATTTATGCAATGTTTGATGAAATTTTTCATCAAACTTTTTAATATTGTCGATATTGGCCCCTTGAAAACGATAAATAGATTGGTCTTCGTCTCCTACAATAAAAAAATTAGGGCTATCATCATAATTGGTTAACAAATTAAGCAATTCCATTTGAGAACCATTGGTGTCCTGAAACTCATCTACCAAAAAGTACAAAAACTTTTCTTGATAATTTAATAAGAAATCGGGGTTATCTTTAAAGGCTTTTATCACCCATAAAATCATATCAGAGAAATCATAATAATTGGCTTCTTTCATTTTAGTATCAAAAACAACATATAAATCGAGCGCAGCTATGTGTTTATCTGCCTTTTCTTTGGCTTTGTTATATTCACCTTGTTTTATATCTCCTTTTTCAAAATTTCCATATTTTTTTTTATATGAAAAAGCATTGTCATCAACCTTGTTTTGAAAATCAGTGTCTAATTTAACTTTTAATGCTTCAATATCATAATTCTCTTTTTTAATGGTTCCAAAAAAGTTGATGAGTTCGGAAACATAATAATCTAAATCGCCTTTTAGTTTTTTAAATGGATTGGTTTCTGGCAAGTTATATAAAATATCGGAAACCAGCGTGTAAACCTCCAAATCATCTGCATGCTTGAGGTTTCTATTTCCAAATAACTCTAAATTTGCTGTTATAATTTCATTGCAAAGAGAATGATAGGTGTGGATATTGACATTATAAGCCGTAGATTTAATAACTTGTTCCAATCGCTTTCGCATCGCAATTACAGCAGCATCCGTATAGGTTAAACATAATATTTGATAGGGATTTGTATCTGTTTTTTTTAAAATATTGGCAATTCTAGTCGCTAATATTTGGGTTTTGCCTGTACCTGGTCCGGCAACCACCATATTTGGCCCATCAATGCAATCTACAGCAGATTTTTGTTCTTCATTTAAATCATTGAAAAACCTAAGAAAATTTTCTTCTATTTTTTGTTTAATATCTATCATTTATATTTTCTTTAGTTCTTGAATTAATAGAAACATGGCCATGTTGCTAGCGCGAGAAATAACGCCAGATCGGTCGCCAATGAAATAATATTTCTTTACAAAATGTTGTTCTGAATTGCTAATCCCAATAACAACAGTGCCAACTGGCTTTTCTGCCGAGCCCCCGTCTGGCCCTGCAATGCCTGAAATGGCAATTGCATAATCCGTTTGCAGCCTTTCTCTAACTCCGCTACACATTTGTTCTACAACAGGTTCGCTAACAGGGCCAACGGTTTCAAATAAAGTTGATTCTACGCCCAGTTGATGGTGTTTTACGGAATTGCTATAACTGATAACAGACCCTACAAAAAATGATGAACTACCTGATAATGAAGTAATTATATGCGACAAATATCCGCCTGTGCAGCTTTCTGCTATGCTCAATGTTTTGTTCTTTAGTTTTAATAAGTCAGCGGCAATTTCCACCAAACTTTGGTCTGTTTCAGCTAAAACAGCATCGCCAATTCTTTCTGTTAATCGTTTTGCAAATCCATCAATTTGTTGTTCTATGTTTACTCCGTGCTCCTCTTTTCCTGTCAATCTCAATCTAACAATGTTAAAATTGGGTAAATACGCCAATCCAATATTTTGCGGCAAATCATTTTCAATGTCTTCAATTTGTTTTGCTAATAAAGACTCAGGGATATTAAAAGTAACTAATGTTTTATAATGTAACTTTGGCAATTCAAAGTGTTCGAGAATGATTGGCATCACTTTTTGTTCAAAAATATTTTTCATCTCGAAAGGCACCCCCGGTAAACTAACAATAATTTTTTCGCCAACCCTAAAAAGCATCCCTGGTGCTGTGCCCCATTCATTGCCAAGTGTTTCGCATCCGCTTGGCAATTCGGCTTGCATTTTGTTGGCCTCCATCATTACTCGGCCTCTATCGGCAAAAAAAGTTTCCAATTGTTTTAAAACATCCACATCCACACGCCAGCCCATTTTAAAATATTTAGCCAATGTTATTTTTGTAATATCATCTTTTGTTGGACCGAGGCCGCCTGTTATTACTATAAAATCAGATTGCGCCAAACTTAAATCCAATTGTGCAACAATTTCGCTTTCCAAGTCCTTGATTGCTGTCTTTTTAAAAACTGAAATATTGTTTTTAAAAAGCAATTGTCCCAGCCAAACACTGTTGGTATCTATAACCTGTCCAATTAAAAGTTCATCGCCTATTGTTATAATTTCTGCCTGCATTTTAAGTTTTTATAAGATCACAAAGGTATTAATCTGAATGTTATTATTGTTATCAAAATTAAATATTATTTGCAGAGAAATGTCATGTTTATGTCAAAAAAAATGAAAAATGCAACATTTGACAAAATATGTCGTCTATATTTATACTGATTAGTCGAG
>JBDNIM010000305.1:0-8750 GCA_041688295.1 Bacteroidia bacterium | reverse complement strand
GGATTCTTTTCTTATCATTTTTAACGAAAACCAACCGAGCAATAAAATTACTATTGCCATTACAACCCACAGCCAGGTTTTGTTTTTGAAGAGCGGTTCTGTTTCTGTAAAAAAGTCTGTTTGCTTGGTTTCTTCTATTCCCAATTCTAAGGATGTTAGTGTTTTTGGTATTTTTTCCGAGAAATTTTCTAAATCGTATTGTGGTTTAGTTGCATTTTTGTTGCCATAAGTTAAAAAATATGAAGCAGGTTCCGTAATTCTAGTTACCAATTCATTAACATACCCCTTAATCTCAAAATTTGTAATCGAAAGCGGCTGATTGTCGCTATTGTGAACAATTATTTTAAGCTTTTTAAGAAAAGTTTTGTTGAATTTAAAAGCATTTTCCCTTAACGAATTCAAGGTGCCTTCTGCAAGGGTATTATAAATATAGCTCCAACCTAATTTTGTTTTAATACTATCGGAAAGATATTTTATGGTGATGGGGCGATAATAATCAAAGGTGTCTTTTATGCTTAATTTAAAAAAAGAAACGGGAACAGCCGATGGTAAGCTGATGTCAATTTCAGTTTGTTTGTCTTTGTTTTTTTTAGTGGTTTTAATGTTCTCGATAGAATAATTATAGTACTCTCCATTTGTAATTGTTAATTGTAAAACTGTCGCATTTAGCAATTCTGGCTTTTCAATACTTTCAATTTTCAACCTGAAAAAACGAAAGCTAGCATCGGGAAAAGAAACATTAGTGAATTTAAAATTCGTTAAATCATTTTTGATTGATAGTATTCTGTAATCTTGCAAAATGGTAAACCATTCTTGTTGGTTTTGGCTACCCTCAAGTTTTAGTTTCCAATCATAATTTTGTTGTTTAAAATCAAGATTAATTTGGTTGACACTTTCTTTTGATGGAATTTCTATGGTGAAATAATGCCCATTCTGAATGTGCGAAGTGTTTATGATTTTGAAACTTGTTTCTTTACTTAAAAAAATATCGCTTATTTCTCTTAGCAAATATGGCGCCTCGATGGTGTCATTGTTTGCCGTTATGCCAAAAATTTTAATGTCTGATAAATTGGACGAAACCTTATTGAAAATCTCTTTTGGCAAAACAATTTTGTGCCATTGATCTTTAATTCCGCTTATTTCTCTTTTGTATTTGTATTGTTCCATTTGCCCAAATAAATTGGAGCAAACAAGTATAAAAAAGAATGTTAAAATCTTAATCTTTTGTTTCATCAGAAATAAAATGCTTGTATTTGTTATATAAAAATGAGATAATTAAAAGGAGTATGCCCAAAGAAACAAATACTATGGTTTTTGCAATGGTATCGAGGTGCGAAATATCATAAAAAAACAGTTTCAGCAGCGTAGTTCCGAATAAAGTAATGGCACCAATTCTTAAATGCTTTTTGTTTTTCCATATTCCCAAACAAATTATTAATAAAGAATAAATACCCCATAAAATACTCAAAACTAATTTATCTGACTGGGCCGATTTTTCAACCTCCAACCATGTAATTAATTCGCTGCTAGCTATCCAAAGGATAGAAACATAGAGCAAAAGGTCGAATGCCACTTTGAGATTATGCTTGATAAAATCTTGACGAATATATTTGTAGCAAGCCAAAAGGGTAAAGGAAACAAATAAGTAAGACACATATCTGAAGCCAATATTAAAGAAATTTCTTTTGTAATATTCAGCCAAGCTTTGTTCCAAATAGGTGTCTCGCAGCTTGCTGAGGGCGTACAGTCCTTGGGTCAGAAAGAGGATAATTACAAAAGTGTTCAGCCCAATATTGATGTTGCCCAATTGTTGGTTTCTTAACTTTTTTATGTTAATGAATGAAAGAATAGTAACGAAAAGTAAGGAGTAATTGATAATCCATATTAGTTTGAATTTTTCTAAATCATAGTTCATGTATTCAAAGTTTTCACCATCTTTAGTAAACATTATAGTTGAATCTGTAAGTAATTGTTTGAAATAATGGTCTATTTCGATACGAAAGGCATAATAAACAGAAAAAACTAAAATCATAGGAATTAAAAATGATACAATGCCCATCAAATCCTTATTTGCAGCCAATGCTGAAGGATAATTTGCCTTGCGATTTATAAAATTGATAAACCCAAATGCGCCAATAAACAAAATAGATGTGAGGAAATGAATGTTAAATATAGGTGTTATCTTAAATTCATTTATGATGGAATACTGACTGCCATAAAAGGTTTCCCAATCTTGAACAATGCTAATAAAAGCCAAAGTCATTAAAATATAAGAAAGTTTTTCATAAATGAATACATTCTTTGTTCGGCCAATCCAAAATAATAATACCGCCTCGCCAGTCCATAAAAGCGTAACCCAATTTCCATTCAATTGCACGGGTATTGCTATAGTAATAAAAACCAAAACCAATCCTGATACTATATAAAACAAATTTCTGTCGGCTAGTTTCTTTTTGTAAATGACCGCACTAACAACAAAGTGCACAATGGCGTTGCAAAGCGTAAACAATCCTAATAAATTTTGGCCTGTTGGGTGGATGTTGAGAATGGCATAACCCAAACCATAAAATATAAATGAATTTGCCAACAAAAGAAAAATGTCCTGAATTTCAAATTTTTCGGCTCTAAGCAATTTGTAAGCAAGAAAAGTGAGGTAAAATATTGCAAAAAATATTGAAAGAAAAACCAGTGCCAATGTAAAGTGTTCGTTAGTTTGATATTTGAAAGCATACCAAGAAGAAAAAATCAACCATGTTAACCATAATGATGAAAAATAGAGTGGTTTCCAATATTTTTTGAAAGAAAGAACAAGAATTCCGATATTAATTACAGCCATATAACTAAAAAGAACAGCCACTTTTCCCGAGCCTTCGCTCAATAAAAATGGCACTGCATAAGCGCCCACCAAACCAATGTGTGCAATGACTTGCCTATTGAAAGTTATGGCTGCCAAAACCGTAAATGCCGTAAAAATTACCATTAACCCAAAAGCAAAAGTCTGAGGAATTAATTCATAAATGCCATAAGCCGAATAAGTAATAAAATACAGGATTGCCATAGCGCCACTTACCAAAACGGCACTAAAATCTTCGTAATTTTTCTTTAGTTTTATGCCAAATCCAATAAGGCCAATTCCAACGAAATAGCCTAAGATGATTCTGGTAAGTGGACTAATAAGGTTGTTTTCAATAGAATATTTTGCACCAATAGCCACGCCAATAACAGTAATTGCAATTCCAATTTTATTAATAATGTTTTCCCCAATAAATTTTTCAATGTCCGACTTTGCTTTAGCAGGTTTGCTCGTTTTAGGAATAGAATACAATGGCGGATTATTATTGATTGGCTGTTTGATTTGTTGAATAACTTCTAAGGACTTTTCTTTTGGCTGCTCAACATCAATTTTGCTTATAAATATTTCCTTTTTTGGCTCTTCTTGAATTGTTTCAATAGATTTAATGCTGTTTATCTCCATGCGCAAATTGCTAATCTCTTTCGAAAAGTCTTCTTGTTTTTTTGTAAGAGTCTCCAATTTATCAAGGAGCAATTTTGCTTTCTCGTTGTTGTTTGTCATTTTTATCTATTTAGATTGATAAGTGATTAAATCCTAAAATATAAGCGCTATTTTTTATATAACTTTCAAGTTTAGAGTTTTCATAACAAGAACACTTAACTTTATTTTTAATTTTTATCTCTGCGAATAAAAACTTTTATTACATCATTTCCTAATTTTTAATTTATAAAGGATTAAATGAAGCTTGTCTTACAACAATCATTATCAATTGTTTGTAATAATTCTAAACTAATTAATAATGATTTTTTTACCTGCAAACGTTGGTTTCACATCAAAAAACAAGTCAATAAACATTTTATTGCGAGCAAACAATTCTCTCAAATTTGTCATAAATCCTTTGTACACTTGAATGTCTTTTGCGTTGTATCCAAAAGCATTTATTCCTTTTTTTCTTGCTAAATAAACGGCTCTTTCATTATGAAATTTTTGTGAAATAACAATAAATGAATTTTGCCCAAACACATCTCTTGCTCGCACAACAGCATCTAAAGTTCTAAAACCTGCATAATCTAAATATATCAAACTTTCAGGAATTCCATTTTTGATAAGCTCAACTTTCATGTCCTCAGGTTCGTTGTAAACGGCCCTACTGTTATCTCCACTTATGATAATATTCTTAACCTTTCCATATTTATATAATGCTATTGCTGCATCAATTCGATTAAAGAAAAAATCGTTTTTTGATCCATTTTTCAAGTATTTGCTTGTGCCTAAAAGCAAGCCAACATTGTTAGGTTGGATATCCACAATATTGTTTGAAATATATCTTTCAGTTGCTTTAACAACAACATAGTTGGACCATATTGTTAACAGAACAACAACGATTGATATCAAAAAAACAACCTATATTTTGGCTTTATGCGCTTCATATTACTTGTCGTCTAAATAATTCAGTAGAAGATTCATAAATTACATTTAACGGATAAATTTCCTAATTCCTAAATCCTCTCCCCCGCATGTTAGTTTTTCTTAAAATCGTTTAAATTTACTAGTAAACTAAATTGGTTTTGGTTTTGCCCAGGAAAATAAGCTGAGCTCGAATAAGCGAAGTGATATTTGTTTAGTTTTATAGCAAGACCCCAGCTAAAACCTGTGGTGCCTCGTCTCACTTCTTGAAACATTTCTTTTCTTCTGTTGTGGTTGTAGCCCATTCTTAAAGCCATTTTTTTGCTCAAATTAAATTCTCCGCCAAAATTTAAATGTCTTAAGATATTGTCGCCCATTGTCATTTTTTTTACTTTATTGTTGCCATTTTCGTCCCTTTGCCCCGTCTCCGAAATCGTATATCTAAAATCGGGTGTTTGCAAATTGTGTGCAGTTAGATAGTATGTAAATGGTAAATGCCTGAGTTTTTTACTTAAAGTAATGGCTATTTCAGTTGCCAAAGGTTGCCTATTTGTTTCGCCAAAGGTATAAAGCTGATAGCCCAAATTTCTAACAAAGCCAGAAATATTATAAAGTTTTGCTGTGTCGTGATATTGTATGGAGTAGTCCAAAGCAATACCGTTTCCAACATAAGCCTCATAGATAGAATAAATAGCTTTTAGGTTTACACCATGATTAAGTTTAGAGTTGATGGCCTTGCCCCATCCCAAACTAAGGCATTGGTCTTTTACAGTAAAATTGCTAGTGGCAATGCCAGCAGCATCATATCCATCAAATTTCCCATAATCTAAATACATGATACCAATGTTAAAAGTGCCAATGTTTTTAAAAGATTTTGCATAAGCAATGGTTCCAAATTTAATGTCATTAATAAAATTATTGTATGAAAACGACAAAGCATTGTCCATGTTTTTATTCAGCATGGCGGGGTTGTTCCACGAAAGACTATTGTCGTTTGAGTTTAAATCGGATATAAAATTGGTGCCCAATGCTTGCATTTTAGAGTTGAAAGGAAGATTAGTGAAAGAAAAAACCCCTCTGCCACCAATTTGTGCATTCATTTCTAAAGCCGAGAGAAGGATTACAATAATGATTGTTTTTTTCATAGATGATTGATAACTATTAAATGTGTTTTTTATTATGTTATTGTCTAAAAAATGACAATTTAATTAACAAATGTTTTTTGGGAAGAGATGGCGCCAACAAATCCTAACCCATCTTTTATGTTGCTTTTAACAATAACGGGGTTGTCTAAGATGCCAACTCCTGTTTGGTTATATTCTTGCACTTGTTGAATATATGTATAATAATCGGCATCAATACTTTTTACCAAAACCTCAAACTTAGGAGAATATATTGTGAAATCGTAAGGCAAATTAATACTCACGGTTTTGGTGTTGCCGCTAAATGTTTTGTCGCTAAATAAATAAGAACCATCCGTTTGTTTGGTTTGAAAGAAGATTGGGTCGTTGGAAACAATATCGTAATCCAGCCATTGGTTAATGGGTTGGTTGTAATATCTAACTAAAATGGAGTAATAGTTGGCTTGGTTTGGCACATCTTTTAAAATAAATGTCAGTTGCCCAATTCTAAAACCATCAATGTCTTTGTCTATGGAATCTAAATATTGTAGGGAGAAATTTAAGGCACTTGGCGTTCTCACGGTGGCGGTTGCGGTTCTGAAATTAGCGTTGCTTGCAACTATTTTATATTCTGTGTCGGGTTTCGCCTTAAAAGGAACGGTGTATCTTCCACCCAAATAGGTGCCATTGCCTAGCAGTGCGCCATTTTCATAAAACTGAACTGTGGCGGTGTTTAATAGTAAGCCTAGCGTATCAAAACTTTGATTGATGCCAAAGCTTTTGCTTACCTGCAAAGAGAAATTATCTTCAGAATTAAGCTCTCCATTTATAACAATTTTCTCAATATAATTTGGAAGGTCTAGGTCAATTTCTTTTCTGCAGGACGATAAAAACAAGCTGATTGTTAAAAAGTATAGAATATTTGCTTTCATTTTTTTGTTTTAAAATTTAGTGTAAAAAGTAATGCCTGGAACAAATTTAAGATAATTGACTTTTTCTGCTTTTGCGGGAGCAGTAGAATCATCAATATCAATATAAGCTGTATTATGAAAAGCTGTGAAATTATAGATAGAAAAACGATAGCCCGATTCATAAAAAACAGATCTTCGTCTTGTACGCGTAAGTCCAAAATCCATTCTAAAAGTCATGGGCAACCTGTAATTGTTTTTTTGTTCATATTCATAAACCAAATTTCCATTAATGTCTAAATATTTTCCTGTGGGTATGGATTGCACATTTCCTGATGCAATTACAGTTGTGAAACTTACGGCATGTCTGTGGTCAATAATATGATTGACTGCTAAATTGAAATAATGGCGCCTATCAAACTGAAAATAATAAGTTTTTCCATTGTTGATTTCTGTCGCAGTTCTTTCAGATTTAGCATAACTATAGCCAATCCATCCATTAAAATCGCCTCTTCTTTTGTGCAAGAACAATTCGAATCCATAGCTTTTTCCTTTTCCTAAAACCACAGAACTTTGCCAGTCTTCGTTAAAAAATATATTGCCACCTTGACTTCCTTCTTTAGCCTCTTGCACTCTATTATATAATTTATAATAGGCATCGCCACTAAAATCAATGTCATTAAACAAAGGCTTGACTAGGCTTGCCGAAAATTGATGCACTTGTTGTGGTTTAAAAACATTATTTGCAGGCACCCATCTGTCAGAATAAGAAGAAATCCTGTTATTTGCCAATAGATGAATGGTTTGATTCATTAGTGTATAGCTTCCTTTTAAGGCAACATTGTTTTGCAATCTTTTGCTGATTGATAGGCGTGGTTCGGGCAATAAAAAATTGCTGCCTTGGTAATTATAATTTACAAGTCTAACACCAATTGATGATTTTAAACTGCTATTTATGTTGATGTCATCCTCAATATAAACAGCCACTTCATTAGAGAAAGAGTTTTCTACAATTCCATTAGTATTTGTACCATTAAAGGATTGAGAGAGAGTGGTTCTGCTAAATAAAGAACGGTAATTAAATCGTTTATGAGAAAATACAGCGCCAAATTTTAGAGTGTTTTTTTTGTTTAACAAGTAATCAAAGTCAACTTTTGGAATAAAATCTTGAATTTGATTGCGGTAGTCAAGTTTAAAACTACGGAAGCTTGGCGAAGCTGATGCAAATGTTTGCTCTAGGCTATTTTCTAACAAAAAGGATCCTTTAAATAAACTGTAATTCATAGAAACGGTATAAAAAGTTCTTTCGTTTAATGGTTTAACATATTTTACACTCGCTAAAGTGTTACCCCATCTGATGTCTAAATTATTGGCATTGGTGGAGGTTGTTGTAATACTATCGATTGAATTAATGCTTCTCGCATTCAATTTATCTCTCCCGTTATAAACGCTAAACACCAGTTTCGCATTGTTCTTTAATTGGTGCGCAACTTTAAAATTTATATCATGAAAATTAAAATTTGCACTATTGCTGTCCGTGTTAAATGGTATTAAAAATAAATCCCAATATGAGCGCCTGCCCGAAAACATAAAGGTCGTTTTGCCATTTTTTGATAATGGGCCATTTATATCAACTGTTATAGCCAATAGGCTTTGGAGAAAAGTGCCGTTTATTTTTTTACTATTGCCTTCCTTCATCACAACATCTGTTATGCCAGAAAGTCGGCCGCCTTCTCTTGCAGAAAATCCACTTTTACTTACTTTAATATTATTGACCGCCTCTGTGTTAAAAATTGAATAAATACCTAAAAAGTGGTTGGAATTATAAACGGGAACACCATCCATCAGCATAAGGTTTTGATCTTGACTGCCACCTCTAATATTCAGTCCTCCAATTAGTTCTGTGCCTGGTGCAATGCTAGGCAGCATCTTTAAAGAGCGCACAACATCCACTTCTCCTAAAATACTAGGCATGTTACTAACTTGAGAATTTGGCAAATTTATAGCCCCATTTTCTGTGCAATCTATAATTTTTATATTTCGTAAATAAGCGTTTCTAATAATGTTATTCGTTTTTTCAGAGTTTTTGAAATTCTTTTTAAAATTAATTTCATCATCATAAATGGCCGGACTCTCAAACGGGTCATTTTCTAGGTCATTCTTTCTTTTTAGCGTCAATTCTTTATCGTAAAACTGGTTTTTATTAATCAAAATAGTGTCAATTAATATAAAGTAGTTTTCCTGAATAAATAGTAAATTCTTGCTCCCAAAAGGCAAGTTAATTACAAAATGACCGTAATT
>JBDNIM010000304.1:0-1120 GCA_041688295.1 Bacteroidia bacterium | reverse complement strand
TTTTCAACTAATTTGGAATAAAATCTTGCGGCATCAAATAAAGCTGCTCCTGGTGGGTCAATTAGTGTGTAGGCATCTCCCGAACCAATGTTTCTTGCGGTTCTAAATCTTCTGAAATCTGGTTCATTTCTTTTTATATTGCTGTATCCAAGGCCATAAGTAAGTTTGTCTTTTCTATTATTCAAATAGGATGTGCCTTCTAATTGTCCAAAATACATGCCTCTAGACATGTAGTGAAATGCATAGTTTTTAAACTCATCTTGACTTCTTTCCGTAGGTGCAACGCCTGTTCTAATGGTTGTTTCATTTTCCCCAACTTGATTAAATATGTTTTTAAAAACCAAAGTGTTATTTTTATTGAGCCTGAAAATCCAATTGCTTAAAACATTTATTTTCGATTCAATGGTAAGGTTATTGTCTGTGTAATTAAACATTTCTTTCACATAGTCTGTTTCATCTAATTGAAATCTGTATCTTTTTATAGAATTATTTAAGTAATTGGTTGAATAGCCTAAGCTATTTGTGTTGTAAACTTTCATTTTCCCTATTTTAAAATTGATGCCATTATTTATATTCCAACCAAAATCTATTGGAACTCTCATTCTATTTAATTCAAAGTTATTGTTCAGCTGTTTGCCGTAGGCAATTGATGTTGCTGCATTTAAACCGCCCAAAGTTGTAGGAAAATTGGACGGCAAGTTTCTATTGCCATTGTCAAAACCAAGATAATCTGTGTTAGAACCAACTGAATTGTTTTCGGCATTTGAGAAAGTTGTGCCAAAACGATATCCCACTCCAAAACCAACTGTTAAAAAATCTCTTTCAATTAAAGATTTCGTGTAAATTTTTATAACCCCACCTGCAAAATCGCCTGCTAAATCTGATGATGGAGATTTTAAAATCATGATTTTATCTAACATGTTAGATGGAATTAAATCAAAAGAAAACGCTCTTTTGTCCACCTCTGTGCTTGGGGCATTGATGCCATTTATTTGAACGCTGTTGTATCTTTGGCTTAATCCTCTTAACATAATAAACCTGTTTTCTATCAATGTAACTCCTGGAACCCTTGCGGCTGCTTTGGCTGCGTCATTGTCTTGACTATTCTTTATTTGTTCCA
>JBDNIM010000303.1:0-5029 GCA_041688295.1 Bacteroidia bacterium | reverse complement strand
TAAGGGTTTTTATAGCTATTAAAAGTTGAGCCATGTTCATCAATCCTGAGCTCTGCCAATTTGTTTCTGCATTTTTTAAATAAAAGGCTACAACTTCATGAATGCTATTATATCCAATTTCAGGAAAATAGCTTTTACAATACAAATACTGCAAATTTTGAGGATTAAAGTTAAGGTCTTTTCTTTTTAGATATTCTTTGTAATCCTTTTCTGCTTCATTGTCTAAAAACAAAATGGCTTTATTAATCATCTTTGAATAATTAGAAATATCTATGCCCATTTTTTTCATTTTTCCAAAACCAATTACAATGGTTTGTGTAATGTAAGTGCTTTGGTTCATGCCCTTAAACCATGCCCAAGCCCCATTTGGCAATTGCATATCTTCCAATTTGTCAATGTTTTCTTCAAGCTCGCTGTTCAGTTTTTTATTGTCAAAAAGATTGCCTAATCTGCGCATTCTTTCTGTTTCATTATTGGCATCCTGCAACCAAGGCGTTTCTTCAATTAAGGTTGTTTTCAACTCTTGGTTTTGCACCAACTTGCTTTGCAATCCATTGCCGTTTTTTGCATTCTCGGCCCATGTTTGATACACTTTTTTAATTTCTGTACTGTTGTTGGCCAAATGTTTTGCAATACTGTTGGCATATAACTTTGTAAATGTTTGTTCTGCACATTCATAAGGGTATTCCATCATGTATGGCAATGCCTGAATGGCATACCAAGCAGGATTTTCGCTCATTTCTATTGCCATGTTTTGATGCGTCAGCGTTTTGCTTATATTGTTTTTCAAGTGAGTGAATACCAAATTCTGTTCGCCTGATTTTCTAATGGTAATGGGCAATGTTTCCGTTACCAAGCTTCTGTTGCTAAGCACCAAAAGACTATGTTCTTCGCCATCGCTCACGGTTTTGTTGTTGGCCACAATTGCAATGCTCACCATTCCAACATAATCGGGGATTTTCATTTTAAAATCAACACTAGAAACGCCATTGGCTTCAATTTTAATTAATTTGTTGTTGCCGTTAATTGCATCCGAAAG
Organism: Bacteroidia bacterium; assembly: GCA_041688295.1. Taxonomy (GTDB): domain Bacteria; phylum Bacteroidota; class Bacteroidia; order NS11-12g; family UBA955; genus JABMMZ01. The sequence goes on along the minus strand of JBDNIM010000303.1, from coordinate 3,990 downwards.
CCAATTCAAGGGTTTGCCTGTTTGCAAATCTTTAATCAAGATATTTGCATTTACCTCCAAAGCCGCATTGCTCGAATTAATGATTTTTGCACTTAGAGAAATTTCATCTCCTTGTCTTAAAAAACGAGGCATATTTGGCTGAACCATCAGTTTTTTTGATGTTGTAATGCTTTGTTCCAAATAACCAGTTTGCATTGTTGTGCTATGTGCTAGCAACATCATGCGCCATTGGGTGAGGGCTTCGGGCATAGTAAACTCCAAAGTGAGTGTTCCATCTTTGTCTGCATATAAATTTGGATAGAAGAAAGCCGTTTCTTTAAAGTCTTTGCGAATATTGATTGGGGAATTATTGATAAAACCATTGTTATCTTCTTCTTCATCTTTACCATTTAAGTCAATTGACTTGTTAAAAGTTTCATAACCCAAATATTTAACAACTTCGTTGTTTTCTCTTGAGTTTTTGTTTTTTTTTCCAGATGAATTCGCTGAAGATCTTTTTGAAATCTGATCCCTTCTTGAATACATTCCTTCACTAAAACTCCAATTAAAGGAGTTTATTAAATCAATGTTTATGAATTGTTTGTAATTTATTGAATTATAAACTTGTTCGTAATTGTTGTTCATTAACTCATTAAAAAAAGAAAGGTTTAACAATAGGCTGTAATTAAAACTTCCTGAATTGAAGGTTTTATTAATATCAAAATCCCAATCCAAAGGCGCATTTAATTGGTCTAAAGATTGGTTATACATAACAGATGCCATTTCTGTCAATGCTTTTTCACTGTCTGGCCCTTTTATTTTGAGTGTCCATTTTTCTTTAGCGCCTGGCTCAACATCACTTCTGAAACTACTCAATTGGATGTCTATTTTTTTGTTAGAATATGGCACTACAATGAATTCTTCTGTTTCATAAAAACGATAATCGTTAACAGTTGTTGCATTTATTTTTATATTGCCACGGTCTTTCTCATTTATAATAAATTCCACTAGTTCTGAACTTTGATTGATGGTAATGGTTTTGTCTAAAATGATGCCTCTCAAACTTTCAATTCTAAAATTTACTTTAGAATTTACAGCCCCAGCAATTAATATTTTGGCGGTTTGTCCCGGTTCAAGAGTTTGTCCATTTGTACAAATGATTTTTAATGGCGTTGCAAGGTTAAATGCACCTGCTTTGTTATCAAACAATGTAATTGATTTAGTGCTTTCAATTGGGTTGCCGTTGCCATCTTTGCTTTTTATTATAAATAAATATTCTCCAGCTTCTGTTATCGTGTTTTTATTAATCACCCATTTTGTTTCTTGGGTATTGGTATTTGTTTTAGAATTAATAAGGGTGCGTTTGGGTTCAAATTTCAATGGTGTATAGTTTTTAAAATCTTTTTTAAAATCTGCCTCTGAAATTAAACTGCTGTCTGCATTTTCCCACATTCTTCCTCTTCTAAATGCCGTCTTTTCCAACTTATAAATCTCTAAAGTGCCAGAAAAAGGCAAAGCTTTGCCCTGTAAATTATTTGACCCAAATTCAATGTTTATATCATCAGTTATCAGGTTTTCGTTGGCAGATCTTATGTATATCTCTCGGTCTGTTTTTGAAAGATTAATACTATATGAGCACACTTTAACTTCTCCATTCAAATCTGTTATGGTTGCATTTATTTCATAAGTAAAAATGGCATTTTCATTAGAATTTTCGTCAGGTATTGCATCAAAAGAAACTTTAAACTGACCTTTTTCATCTGTTCGAGTTTCATCATTTATCAAAGTTATTGATTCAGAATTGGGATTAAAACCGCCTCCATATCGCCAAAAATACATTTGCTTTTCTCTTCTTTTTACAGAATAAACAACTTTCGCCCCTTGAATTGCATAGCCAGCAAAAGCTTCTGCCTTTCCAGTAATTTCTATCTTGTCTTTTAATTTATAGGCAATTGTTGGTGTCTCAAAACTCGCTTTGTATTTTGGTAATTTATATTCTTCCACCGAAAAGTAATGCGAGCTATAACCTTTTACTTCAATATAGAAACTGCCCGTATTACTACCTGATTTAGGCAATTCAAATTTTCCACTCAAGCTGCCATAAGCATTTGTTTTTAAAGTTAACTTCCCTTTTTCTTCATAATTTGTGTTTTTTAATACAATGTCAAATGTTTTGTTCGCTAAAGTTGTTTTTGCTAAACTTTGATAAGCAATTACTTTAAAATACACCGTTTGTCCGGGTCTGTAAAGATTTCTATCTGTTAATATTTTTACTTGAATTTGTTCTTTCGGTTTGGTTTCAGAGTAATAATTGTTGTTATAAAATTCATAAAACAAAGAGCCATTGTCAATCTCAATTAAATATGTGTTGTATTTAATACCTGAAATTTCAATTTCACCATCTTTTTCAGTTTTACTTTTGCTTATCTCTTTATAAGTCCTTTTTTTATCATAATTTATTTCATGTATTTTATAGTTAACATCTTTTGCAATTTCGTTATTCATTGCATTTATTAAGGTCAAACTATTTTTGTTATTTTTAAGAATCGTGTATGGCGAAACAAAAAACTCATTTACACCAATTAATTTATTAGAATCCATATAGTTTTCAGTTGAAGAAAAAACCATTAAATAGGCCCCTTTTTCGAGTTCATTAAAAGCGGTTTCGATGCTGTAATTTTTAAAATCTGTGCGGATTGGCAATTCTATTTTTTGAACTGAAACAATTGAATGGTTTTTAAGATAATTAAAGTCAGTATTGTTGTATCTATAATTGTTTTTTTTGTTACAATAATCGATATAATTAACTTTAAGAACTGTTGCGTAAATGGTTTTTAAATTATTGTATTCCAGTTTACACAATATTTTTTCATTAGGCTTTTGCGTTCTTTCAATGTCTGAATTGAAAAACGGCCTTTCACATTCATTTATAAAATTAGTCAGCCTATAATTTCCTTTAAAATCAGGGTGTTTTTTCACTGCATTCTGAGCAAATGCATGTGCCTCTTTTTTATTTGTTTTGGCTAGTATGTCAACAATATTTGAAGCAATTAAATTACTGTATGGGTTTTCTATTTCGTTTTTGTATAATGTTTGATAAACGGAAAGCATCTCCTTTTTTTGAGGAAATATAGACAATACATATTCAAGTCTCTGATTATCATAGAACAAATGATATTTTTTCAGCAATATTTGATACAATTGCAAAATACGAAATTCATTTTTAGGGTCGTTGGTTTGTGTAAAATCGGCTTTCAAAAACTCCAAATTTGGCAAAGAAGCAAGTTCAAAATCAGGACTTTTATATTGAATAGAACTACTTAGTTTTAGGTTACTTAAGATGTCAATAGCTTTGAGTACAATAACCTGTTCGATCGTTGCATCAACATCAAATTCGCTAGTAACCAAAGGGTTCAAAAACTCTGGTTTTGTTATAGAAGTATTGTTTTTTATTGCAAAATCTATCAATTGATTTATTTCTGTCATCAATTGTTTTTTGCTCCATTCTCCTGGGTTTTCTGAACTGTCGTTTGTAGCAATATTATTGTCTCTTCTGTAATTATTAAATTGTTTTGACAAAAAATCGGCTTGAGTCAGCGCAATCATGGTTTTGAAAGAAAGCGACTGTTTTTCATATTCTTTTTTCAAAAAAATCCATTTTGTAGCCTCTGTTTGCTTTTCTTCATCTTCATTGATTGATAAAGAATAAGTCAATGCTTTAATGTAATAGCCAATATGTTGCTCCTTTTCGGCTTTTTGTTTAATTTTTTCGTTTTTTTCTAGTGCATATTGGTTTTGCATCAATCCAACTAAAGAATCTACCTCTGCAAAAAGTTTATCAAAATTGTTTTCCATTAATTTAAATTTCAAAGGGTTGTTCATGTAATTTGGCGCATCATTAGAGACCTCAGATTTTTGTTTTTTGTTTTTTTTGCATTTCCAAAATTGAGCCTCTGCATTTAAAGGCATCAACAGAATGGAAATTGCGAAAAAATGCCAATATATTTTTTT
>JBDNIM010000003.1:0-2779 GCA_041688295.1 Bacteroidia bacterium | reverse complement strand
TCAAATAAAACACGGGGCTATTTCAATTTTATTTACCCCTGACGAAGAAATTGGCAGAGGGGTGGACAAAGTGGACATGAAAAAACTAAATGCCGATTTCGGATATACTCTAGATGGCGGCCCAAGAGGCAGTCTTGAAGGCGAATCGTTTTCTGCAGATTCAATGAAGGTGATTTTTGAAGGCATCAGCGCACATCCTGGCTACGCAAAAAACAAAATGGTTTCTGCCATTAAAGTGGCGGCCCATTTCGTTGATTTGTTGCCTAAAAACGAATGGTGTCCAGAGAAAACCAACGGTATGCAAGGCTTTGTGCATCCTCTTCATATAGAAGGCGGTATTGAAACCACTAGCGTTCAGTTTATTATCAGAGATTTTGAAACAAAAAAGCTGAAAGAATATGAAAATAAGCTAGAAACCATTGCTCAGCAAGCAATTGCGGCCTTTTCTGGTTCAAAATACACGGTTGAAATAAAAGAACAATACCGCAACATGAAAGAAATTTTGGACCAATATCCACAAGTGATGGCGAATGCAGAAAAAGCATATACCAAAGCAGGGTTAACAACCAAGATTGAGAGCATCAGAGGTGGCACAGATGGTTCACGATTAAGTTTCATGGGTTTGCCTTGCCCCAATATCTTTACGGGCGAAATGGCCATACACTCCAAAAAAGAATTTGTGAGCGTTCAGGATATGGAAAAGGCAGTTGAAACCCTTTGCCATTTGGTAGAGATTTGGGAAGCGGGAGCTTAGGTTAACTTTTTATTTTATCTTCTTAAAAATATCGGCTAGCGTGTCGTAGGTGTCAAAATCTTTTTGTTTCACAAAATCTTTGCTCACCCACACGACCTCTGTAATGCCTTCTTCCGTTTGGGGGGTTAGCACACGGCTGTCCCACGCCACCATATTGAACCAATTGGTTTGTTTCAAAATCCATTTTCCTTTTAAAAAATAGACATGATAGGTTGTAGAATTGGCTGAATAGATGCCTAAAAAACTAACGCCACACTCTTCTCTAACCTCTCGCAGGGCAGCCAATCGTGTGTTTTCTCCTTTTTCTATTTTGCCTTTGGGCAAATCCCATTTGCCCAGTCTTTTTATCAAAAGCAATTCATTTTTTTCGTTAAAAACAACACCTCCTGCCGCTTTTATGGTTTTAAAATATTTTTTAAATAGGGCAAAAGCCTTTTTTGGTTCATCTGTTTTTAGCCGCACGATGGCTTCTCCTTGATAAGTACCAGCTGTGATTTGGGCAATGGTAGCAGGCAATTCTTTAACAGAAATTGTATGTGCTTTTTGGTTCTTGATAACATCTGAATATTCTCCAATAACAAATTGAAGGTTATTAATGAATATTTTATAGTTTTGCGGCATAATGAATTCAATTGAAATGGGTGCAAAAATAGCACAATACTTATTAGAATGCGAAGCCGTTAAACTAAACATCGAAAATCCTTTCACATGGACCAGCGGTTTACGGTCGCCTATCTACTGCGACAATAGGGTGGCATTGTCTTTTCCCGACATTAGAAAATTTATTACCAATGCACTGAGCGAAGCCATAAAAGTCAACTTTCCTGATGCTGACGCCATTGTTGGTGTTGCTACGGCAGGCATTCCGCAAGGGGCTTTGATTGCTGCCGAACTGAATTTGCCATTTGCTTATGTGCGTGCCGAAGCTAAAAAACATGGTTTAAAAAACAATATTGAAGGAAAACTAAATGCAAATGCTAAGGTTGTTGTTGTCGAAGATTTGATAAGCACTGGCAAAAGCAGCTTGAAAGCGGTGGAGGATTTAAGAGAAAACGGCATTGATGTAGTTGGGTTAATCTCTATTTTCAATTATGGATTTGCTGCCACACACCAAAAATTTGAAGAAGCAAAATGCAAATATATTTCATTAAGCAACTTTAATGTTTTGATTAAAGAGGCGCAGAACAAAAATTATATCAATAGCGAAGAGAGCCGAAAAATATCTAATTGGAGCCAAAACCCTAGTGATTGGAGCGAGCATTTTTTGACTAATAATCATGAATAGCAAAGAAGGGCTGCGCATTGTTTTTTATGGCACGCCTGGTTTTGCTGTGGCTTCATTAAAAGCAATTGTACAACAAGGTTATCGTGTGGTGGCTGTTGTTACTGCTCCCGACAAGGCAGCAGGAAGAGGGCAGAAACTGCAATTTTCTGAGGTAAAAAAAGTGGCTTTAGAACTAGACTTGCCCGTTTTGCAGCCAACAAACCTCAAAGCAGAGGCGTTTATAAACGAATTGAAAAGCTACGAAGCCAATCTACAAATTGTGATTGCATTCAGAATGTTGCCAGAAATTGTTTGGAATATGCCCGAACTAGGCACTTTTAATTTGCATGCCAGCTATTTGCCACATTTGAGAGGTGCTGCGCCAATTAACAGAGCCATTATGTTGGGTTATAAAACCACTGGTATAACGACTTTTTTCTTGAAGCACGAGATAGACACCGGTTCCATTATCTTGCAAAAAGAAATTCCAATTTTGGCGGAAGACAATGCGGGCACACTTCACGATAAACTGATGGCAGACGGTGCTATGTTGGTTGTTGAATCTCTAAATTTAATTGCAAATAACAAGGTTGTTTTGCAAGAGCAAAAAAAAGGGGCGTTTGACCATGCGCCCAAACTATTTGACCAAGACTGCTTGATTGATTGGCATCAAAATGCAAAAACAATTTATAACCAAGTGAGAGGACTTTCGCCCTATCCTTGTGCCTACACGACCTTTGAAGGTAAAAAACTTAAGATAT
>JBDNIM010000302.1:0-1921 GCA_041688295.1 Bacteroidia bacterium | reverse complement strand
GCATTTTTTTAGCAAAACACATAGACGCCACCATCCTAAATGCTGGCGATGGCACACACGAACACCCCACCCAAGCCTTGTTGGACGCCTACTCTATTAGAGAAACATTTGGCGATGTGGCAGGCAAAAAAATAGCAATAGTTGGCGATATTTTACATAGCCGAGTGGCTTTGTCAAATATTCTATGCTTAAAAAAACTGGGCGCAGAGGTGATGGTTTGCGGCCCTACTACTTTAATTCCGAAACACATTGAGCAGTTGGGTGTGCGAGTGGAACATAATTTGAAGCGTGCTTTAAATTGGTGTGATGTTGCCAATATGCTTCGCATTCAGATGGAAAGACAAGACGACAAATATTTCCCTTCTTTAAGAGAATATACCATGCAATTTGGGTTGACCCAAAAAATACTGAACGAACTAGACAAACCAATTACCATTATGCATCCTGGGCCTATTAATAGAGGTGTGGAAATAAATAGCGATGTAGCAGATGGCGATTCTAGTATTATTTTAGAACAAGTTGAAAATGGCGTTGCCATAAGAATGGCTTGCATGTTTTTGTTAGCCAATAAAAGAGAATCAAACAATTAGAAAATGAGTAACCCAGTTTTAGTAGAGGTATTTAGAGGCGATGTTTTAGAGAGTTTTCATAGAGGGGTTATCTGCATTGTGGACAAAAACAATAAGATTTTATACAGTGAAGGCGATGTTCAGCAGGTTTGTTATCCCCGTTCGGCATTAAAGTTTTTTCAACAAATTCCATTACTTTGCTCGGGCGCTGTTGAGCATTTTGGATTTACCCAACAAGAAATAGCCATATTTTGCGGCAGCCATAATGGCGAACCGCAGCATGTAGAGGTGGTTAAAAGTATTTTGCAGAAAATAGGATTGGATGAAAGTTATCTTTTGTGTGGCCCGCAAATGCCCACACTGAAAGAAGACCAAGTTATTTTAATTAAAAATGACCTAAAACCGCAGCGTATTCAAAACAATTGTAGCGGAAAACACGCAGGCTTTCTAGCCTATTGTGTGTTTAAAAACTATTCTTAAAAAGATTACACCGACATTAATCACCCTTTAAACCAAGAAATATTAGACATAGTTGCCGATTTCCATATTTATCCTAAAAACAAGATTAAACAAGGTATTGATGGATGCTCTGCCCCTATTTTTGCTTTCCCAGTTTACAATCAGGCGGTGGCATACAAAAATTTAATCTATCCTTTAACTTTTAGTGCGGATATTCAAAAAGCTTGCAAAACAATGGTAGATGCCATTGTTAAATATCCTGAAATGATAGCCGGCAAAAAAAGATATTGCACAGATTTAATGCGCCTTTCTGAAGGAAAATTGATTGGCAAAACGGGTGCAGATGGAGTTTATTCATTAGGCATTATTGAACAAAAGATTGGCATTTGCATTAAAATAGACGATGGAAAAATGGGGCCACAATACCATGTTGCACAACATGTAATTGAACAACTTGATATCTTAAACCCAGAAGCAATTCAGCAACTAAAAGAATATGTTGTTTGCGAAAACAAGAATTTTGCCCAAGATATTACGGGCCTTACCAAGGTTTCCGACAACATAAAAATAAAGCTCTAAAATCATGCTTAATTATTTTAAGCAAACAGCATTTATCTCAATTATCTTAACCAATTTAATCTCTGTTTTGGGGGCTATCTTTTAGAAATGGACCCCGTTTTATGTGTTATGGTTGTTTTGGATTGAAACTTTAATTGTTGCATTTTTCAATGTTGCAAAAATACTTTTAATACTTAGTCGAGCCTTAAAAAGCCATTTTTATTTTTAAATTAAAATTCATGACTTCAATAATTTTAAAAATAAGGGATTGAAAAAAGTGCCAAAAAGATGATTTATATTTATTCATCATCCTTTTGAAGTTAAAACCTGCTGCT
>JBDNIM010000301.1:0-7684 GCA_041688295.1 Bacteroidia bacterium | reverse complement strand
TTAGAAATTCTTTTTTATAAAATAAAAAAGCACAATTTTTTGAGCGGAGATATAGCTTGAAAATAGGACAATCAAGCTTAGCGGTAATTGGACTATATTGACAGCATATTCGGTATTATTTCAATAATTGCAGCATTTGCTGAAACGATTTGAATGGCTCATTAAAAGGTACTATACTAACCTTCACCAAATAGTTGCCTTCCATACATGGTTTGCCCAGATAATTGCCATCCCAGCCTTTGCTAATATCATTAGATTCAAAAACCTTTTCGCCCCAACGGTTATAAATTTCCATTTTAAATTTATGTATAAACTTGGTGCCAGTTCCTTTAAATTCAGGATTAAATAAATCATTATTAGGACTAAATGCGTTAGGCAAGTAAAAGAAAAAATCAGGATAAACAGGCCCTATTATTTTTTGAATAGTATCCAAACACCCCTTGTCTGATTTTACAACCAAACCAAATATAAATTTACCCGTATCTCTTAATAAAACAAGAGGATTCTGATTTTTAGATTCAAAATTATTATTAATGCTCCATGTAAATTCATTAACAAAAACTGATGATTTGTCATTTAGTTGCATTCTGCTTTCATCCTGATTGATGGTAGGCAACTTTTCATAATCAAAATCTGCTTTGGGTTTTGGATAAACAATGGCATACTTAGGTTTAAAAATTGTGTCTCTACACCCAAAATCGGAAATATTTTCAAGCGTAACATCAAAATCATTTGCACTAGAATACATTTTCAATGGATTAATTTGATTGCTAAATGTTTTGTCGCCAAAAGTCCAGTTTTGCGAAGCAATGTTTCCATTTGTAATTTTAGAATGATTTGTAAACTCACTAAAGTTAGGGAAACAAACTGGCAAAACACTAAACTCTGAAACTGGATGTGGCTTTACATTCAATTGTTTAATAGCCGTATCAAAACAATTATTATTGGAAACAGTGCTTAATAAAATTTGATAAACACCAAAAGCAGAGAACGAATGTTTAATAAGATTAATATTGTTATAATTCATTGTTAATCCAAAATTCCAATTGGAGCTTTTAATAGTTATTTTAGGATTTGCTTTCTTATAATCTAACTCAAATAAATTTCCACGCAAACATTGAACACTATCCAATATCGAGAGAATAGTGATGTTTTTATCTTTTTCAATATAAACTTTCTTTGTTATTGTATCTGTGCAAAAATTGTTGGACGCTATAGCAAATCGAATCCATTGGGTATCTGAAAGGTTAAAGTTTTTATTTACCCAATTCAAATTTGAAGATTGACTGGCATCGCTTGCTAACCAATTTTGTGTGTATGAACCCTTTGCTAAAAAGGTTTGGTTAGAAAAATCAAACGAGTTGTTATTCAAACATTGGCTTACAGAATTAATACCAAAATCAGCAATTGGAGTGGAATAAAAACCCATTGGTAAAATAAGTGAATCCATACAAGCATAATTACTTTCGCTAATTAGTTTGATGTTTTTATTATTTTCATTATTAAACTTTTTTGTTAAATTCAGGCTGTTTGTTTTTGAGCCGTCATCTAAAACCCAAAAATGATTCATGTTTCCAAATTGAATAGTAGATGTATTAGAGAAAACAAATTCATTATACCTAAGACATTGCGAATCTTTATTGATTGTAAATGATGATTTTGGTTCTGGTGAAACAATCAAATTAGAATGTGATGTATCAAAACAATTGGTTAAAGAAGACAAAACAACCAACTCTGCTTTATAAAAACCTGCATTTGAATAATTGATAGTTTGCGGCATGATACCAAAACTGGTTGCTCCGTTTCCATAATCCCAATTGTATGAAAGGGAATTCATCTTACTAAAAGTTGTGTTATTGAAAAATGAAAAAGAGTTGTTTTTAAAACATAGAATTGAATCACTGATTGAAAAATCTGCTATTGGTCTTTCTAGCAATGAAACGCGTCTAATGGACGAATCTATACAATTATGTTCCGTATTTGCAAAATATTTTACGATATAAGACCCTGAAGAATTGGGATATTTTTTTTCGTTTGGTTGATAATTGCTAGAAGTAGAATTGTCGCCAAAATCCCATTTACTAAACAATTGACCATATTTTAAACTGGTTTGATTCTGCATCACAAAAGTATTGTTCTGCCAACATTGCGTGTCCTTCGGAATATTGAATTTAAGATTTGGCTGCGCAAAAGTTATGATTTTCTTATTAATAGTATCTTTACAATTAAAATTAGAATTCACAATTAATTGCACCTTAAATGTGTCTTCCGAGTAATATACAAAGTTTTGAACATCTTTACTTAATCTGAATTGCTGATTGCCCATACTCCAAAAGTGATTGCTGAAATTTCCTGAAGCAATTGTGCTATTATCAATAAAATCGAATTTGTTGTTTTTGAAACATTGTTTATCATTCAAAATATTGAATGCAGCAACAGGACTAGGATTAATTGTAACAGTTTGTATTGAAGTTGTATCAAAGCAATTGTTTTCAGATTTAGTAATTAACTGAACATTAAAGTTTCCAATTTGAGCGTATTTTTTTATAACATCTTTATTTGCAGAAGTAGAATTATCGCCTAAAGTCCAATTATATGTTAAAACTTCATTCTTGATTGTTGAATTGTTTTTTAAATTAAAAACATGTCCATTATAGCATTGCGTATTTTGATTGATGGCAAAACTTGCCTTTGGCCTAGGAAACACAACAACTTTTTGAAAACTCGTATCAAAACAACCCAAATCAGATTCTGAAATCAATCTGATATTAAATGTATCATCGTTTAAATACTTTTTATTATTGACATCTTTTAAAATAGAAGAACTTCCATCTCCCAAACTCCAAAAATAGTTTTTTATACTTCCTTTTTTAATGGTCGAATTATTTACATAATTAAATGAATTGTTTCTTAAACATTGTTTTTGCGCATTGAAAGAAAACATTGATTTTGGATACTTTCCAATTGTAATAATTTTAGAAATTTGATTAAAACAGCCAACACTTGTTGTTGCTTTTAAAGTAATTTTGTAAGTAGAGTCTAAAGAATATTTTTTGTTGTATATATTACTGTCATTCGACTGGGAATTATCTCCCAATTGCCATTCGTATTTTAACTTAGTGTTAAAAGCCGTTGTATTTATAAAATCAAATGAATGTAAATTGAAACATTGTGTGTCCTTATTGACAGTAAAATTAACTTGAGGTGTTCCATTTATAAAAATGGATTTACTGATACTATCGACACATCCAACATTGGACTTGCTAATTAATTTAATATTAAAAGTACCCCTTCCAGTGAAAATTTTAATGGGAGACAATTGATTTAGCATTGTATTATCAGAAAACTTCCAAGTATTTTTAATTGGAGAATATTGAGTTTGGGTCAAACTTTTTAATTTTATGGAATCCAAAGAGCAGTAAACCCCATTGGGATATTCAAAATCTACTTTTAGCATTGGTTTTACATGAACAAACTGAGTCATTGTGTCCGAACAACCATTATTATTATCATATATCAGTTTAATATTAAAAACACCAGTATCTAAATAAGTTCTTAAAGTATTAGGGTTGGAATTGCTAATATTATTTCCTTCACTAAAACGCCACCTAAACCTTTGATGATAATTAACATTAATAACTGTTTCGTTTTTCACAAAGATTCCATTTGTAGAAAAACAAGTGTCTTTTTTCGTAAAACTAAATTTTGCCTTGGGGCTATTTTTAACATTTATACTAACAAAAGTGTCATAATAACATCCTTTTTTTGTGTAAGCTCTTAATATAATTGGAAAATCAGATGCAGACTTAAACTTATGTTTTATAATCGAATCTTTAGAATAAATAGTATCATCATGAGACTCATATTGCCAACGATAAAAAGCAATTGAATCTTTAGAAGTAGAGTAGTTTTTAAACTCAACCATTTTATTCGAGTTAAAACAAAACTGTGTATCAGAAACGGTAAAACTAGGTTTTGGGAAGGCCCCGCCTCTAACAGTCATTGTGTCTCGAAAAGTGCAACCATTTCTTTCTTTAACTTCCAACCAATATATAAAAGGTGCTTTTATGGCCCTGTAATAAACTGGCCAACGATCGTTCCATTTGTATTCATTGTCAAGATTAAAGTTTTTAGATACTTCAACAAAATCAATTTTATCGCAAATTAAAGTATCATTTGAACTTAATAACGATTTAATTTTGGTATCAGCAACATATAAAACCTTTGTAACAGAGTCCCAAAAATTAGTTCTTATTTGTTTACAATACATTTTCACCTCATACCAGCCTGTATCATGGAATTTATAACTTATATCCGTTCCCGTAACAGTGTTAGATTTGCTTTGAATTTTCCAATAGTGGCTATCAAAACTATCATTTACAACCGCTTTAAAATTAACGGTATCTCTAACACATTGTGCATTAATAATTATAAAATTATTTTGAATGGGGCTAAAGTTTGCTGCTGCTGCATAAGCATAACCCTCCCAAGAGCCATAACCATATACATAAGCCAAAAATCCTTTATTACTTTGTAAATAATGGCTGCCGCTGTCAATTTTTATCTGTGTATAATTATATCCAAACAAGTTAGGACTTGTTTTCCAATTATTAAAACCGATTTTAATATTGTTTAATTTGAAATTAGCGGTATCAGCCGTTTTTGTCATTACATTAATATAATGCTCTTGATCTCCCCAATTAGAAAACCAACTCCACCAAGTAGGTCGTTGACTTACGGTATTAATGGTAGCACTTTTGCCCATTTGTTCATCAGGAAATAATTGAACTTGTGAAGGGTCACCAAGATAATTATATCCATTTTGACTTTTGGGATGGTTATTGCAATTGTAACCTCCTAAGGCAAATTGCGCCACAGAAATCCTATTTGAACCATTGATTGTTACTAAAGAATCGTTATAAACCTCATGAACATAAAATCTCCCTTGCCCCAAAGTTGCTTTATAAACTCCGTTTATGGTCAAAATCGTGTTATTTTCTGCTGCAACAATTTTAAGCGTATAGCCCTTTAAATTATTTTTAAATGGCAAGGCCGTATAGCTATTTCCCCAGGTAACGGTTGGCAGCATTTGCTCGTAAGTATGGTCCCAACTACTGTTACAAGTTGTTCCATCAGGGTTTTTGCGATTGATGTATGTTTGTCTATTTCCTGCAAAAACTGAGAATTTAGACCCTAAATATTTAGTTCTAATTATGGAGCCTGTTAAATCTCTATCAGAAGTAATATATTGAAATGTTTCCCCTTTTTTTAATGTAATTTGAAAAGGCACATTTGCGCCACTCGCTCTTGAAGAAGCACCAGTTGGCACAATTTCTATGACCGATGAATCTGCAATACCAACAATTGCAAACTCGGGAGATTGTATAACCTTCCCATTGCAACTCCATCCCCAATTATAGGTATCTTCATTAGTCGTAATTAAATATTCTGGCGCTTGAACAATACTGCTACTTGGAATTACAACCGTTGCACCTTTACTATACCAATATCGATTGGTTGCATAAACATTTATAATACTATCGGCATTCACATTTACGCCATTTATTGTTACAGTATCGCTATATCGGCAAACAACACTGCTTGGCAATCTTACCATTGTGGTAATATTGGGTTTTAAGGTTACAGTTTTGCTAAACGATTGCCCAACTGCCGTAATGGTTACTGATGCATTAAATTGAGAGGAAATAAAAAGCTCTGCTGTGTCATAATTATTCCAGCTACTGTTATAATAACATCCCCAATCTTGGGCCATAAAAGCCACCCAAAAGTCTTTTCCTGCTGTGCCTTGGGCCTGCAATTTAGTAAAAGAAAAGAGAAAAAGAATAATATAAAGTAAATTTTTATTCAATGATGTCAAAGTTATAGTTTTATATTCAATAAAACAAACAAACTAAAACGCTGATTACAAATAACTTAATTTATTAAATAATTAGTTCGGCACCAAAAACACCTTTTCCAATTTCTATCGGAAATGAAAATCTTATATTTTCCGAATTGTTTTTTTTATCGTTAATTAAATATTTTTGCAACCCTAAAAACTCATTATGCGTTATTTCTTTGACATCAATATTTTTTAAAATCAACTGTTTTATTTTTTGAGAGTCTATTGGGCTAATAAATCCATTTTCTTCTGCCAATTTTAATTCCATTAACATCCCCTTTGCTACAGCAAAACCATGAAGAATAGGTTGGTTTAATTCGAGATAATAAGCTTCAAGAGCATGTCCTATTGTATGCCCAAAATTTAATAACTGTCTGATATTTTGGTCTTCAAAGTCTAACTTAACAATTTCATTTTTCAATAAGGCACATTTTTTAATTAAAACTTCAATTTCTTCCTTGTTTTCAATATCCTCAAATAGTTCTTTGGAATAAACAGCCGCCAACTTTATTATTTCAGCAAAGGCGCTAGCTTTTTGTTCATCTGCCAGTGTTTTTAAAAAAACAGTGTCAATAAATATTTTTGCCGGATGATTGAAACTACCAATTAGGTTTTTTCTATTTTCAAAATCGATACCTGTTTTTCCGCCAATGGAAGCGTCAACCATGGAAAGCAAAGTCGTTGGAATATTTACAAATTTTATACCCCTCATATATAAACTTGCTGCCAAACCACCAATATCTGAAACAACGCCTCCCCCAAGATTAAATAAAAAAGAATTTCTTTTGGCATTTAAAACAAGAAGTTGATTTAAAATATATGATAAATTAGTCCAGTTTTTTTCATTCTCACCAAATGGAATTTCAATACAATGATATTGTTTTAACTTTAAAAACGGCAAACAAAAGTTTTTTGTATTGCTATCTACTAAAATAATTGGGGTTTCTATTTTGTTTTTTTGTAAAAATTGCTCAAAATCAGCAGAAATTGAGTTAGTAAACACTATTTCAGCAACCATTATTTTTGTTTTATTAAATCATAATTCGATTTATTTGAGGGATCCATTGAAGATAAAACCTCCATCGATTTATTTTGCTCGGCTGTGGGTGCGCCCTTAAAAATTTCGACTAATTCTTTTTGTTTTGCATTAAAAAACACTTTAAAAATCATTGCATTTGGAAAAGAGCGACACAGCTCTTGAAAACTAACCAAAGCACTTAAAATTTCATCCCTTCCTTTACTAACATCTTTATACATAAAATCCAATCCGTTTAAATGATAAGCATAAATTGCTTTGCGAAAAGCAACAAATCGAGGGTTCAATAAATTTTCTATTAAATAATATCTATTTTTTAAACTTTGTCCATCATTTGGCCTCCAACCATTAATATTTTGGCTGGCATTCATAATTTCTTTGGCACGGATAAAATATGGCGAACCACCCTCCGAAGAATAAGTATCATAATTAAAACCAACAATAACATTGACATAAAAAGCTAAAACACCTGTTAAATTAAAAATATTGGCACCTTGTTGAAACTCCATTGCCTGAAACTCTTGATAATTAAAAATAAAATCATTGTCTAAATGATTAAACAAAACCGTGTTATAAGTGCTTCCATAAACAGGGCGAGTGGCTTGTATTTGAATAGTGCCCTCTAAAGAATGAGTATTCATATCATATTTTTGGATATCTATTAAAAAACTGATTTTTAACCTTTCAATATTTGTTAATTTGTCATCACACCAAAACTTTTGATTAATAAATTGTAAAATAGAACT
>JBDNIM010000300.1:0-4531 GCA_041688295.1 Bacteroidia bacterium | reverse complement strand
TCTCTGCAATCGTGATCGAATACAACAGGATCTTTTCCACTTGTTATCAATTGTTCATTCAAAACATCAAACATCTCTAAGAAAGACATGTCTTCAGATATTTCATCTAATTTGTAGGTCTCAAATTGACCTTTACTTTTGGTATTTTTTTGTCTCCAAACTTTTAATATTATTTTCATCTTTAGGGGTTAGGATTAAGGGGTTAGGATTAAGGGGTTAGTTTATTTGTGAGTTTTGTAATAAGTGTGGATAGCATTTTCTGAATTTCTACAACTAATTCATTGATTTTATTAATCGCATTAATGTTTATGAAATTTAATTTTTTAGAAAGATAAATGCCAGATTCTAATTCATAAAGAGAACCATTAGCAATATTGAGAGAGTTAAAGTAGGATTTAGTTGAATTTCGGTTATGTCCTTCAGCTATATTTAATGATATGGAATTGCAAGCCCTTCTGATTAGATTTTTCAATCCGTATATTTCTTCTGAAAGGAATCTCATAGATACTTGACAAACCTCCACAGATAATTCAATAGATTTTTGCCAAACTATTAAATCTTTGTATGAGTTTATTTTTTCCATTTATGTTACAATTAATTTTGTTCATTCACTAATTCCTATTTCCTACATGCTATTTATAGCTTCTTGCCGCAATTTTTATGTTTTCGTATTTTAGCTCTTCTTTGTGAAGTTCCCAATTGTTTTCTTGCGTCATTTCCCAGGCAGAAACAAAACTAAAGTTTTCGTCATCTCTCAGCGCTTCGCCTTCTTCTGTTTGATATTCTTCTCTAAAATGGCCTCCGCAACTTTCGTTTCTTTCCAAAGCATCTTTACACATTAATTCGCCCAATTCTAAGAAATCGGCAACTCTGCCAGCTTTTTCAAGTTCATTGTTAAATTCTTTAACTTCTCCTGGCACTCTAACATCTTTCCAAAACTCTGTTCTTAGTGCTTGAATATCTTTGATAGCTTTTGTAAGCCCTTCTGTGTTTCTTGCCATTCCGCAATTGTCCCAAATTATTTTCCCTAAAATTTTATGAAAATAATCAACAGATTTTGTACCCTTTATGTTTACCAAATGGTTTAATTTATCAGCAACATGCTTTTCTGTTTCAACAAAAGCTTCATGGTCTGTAGATATTGCTTTTGTACGAATATCTGTACTTAAATAAGCCCCAATCGTGTATGGAATTACAAAGTATCCGTCTGCCAATCCTTGCATTAAAGCAGAAGCACCTAGTCTGTTTGCACCATGGTCGCTAAAGTTGGCTTCGCCCAAAGCATACAAACCAGGAACGGTTGTCATTAAATTATAATCTACCCATAATCCGCCCATTGTATAATGCACAGCAGGATATATTTGCATTGGCTCATTGTATGGATTTACGCCTGTAATTTGTTCATACATATCAAATAAATTGCCGTATTTTTCTTTTACAACAGCTTTGCCAAGTTTGGTGATAGTGACAATATCTGGGTTGTTTAAATTAAGTTTGGTGGCTTCTATTTTCCCGTATCTTTCAATAGCTGCCGAATAATCTAAATATACTGCTTGACCTGTTTTGTTAACCCCGAAACCGGCATCGCATCTTTCTTTGGCTGCTCTGCTTGCTACATCTCTTGGCACTAAATTTCCAAAAGCAGGGTATCTTCTTTCTAAATAATAATCTCTTCTATCTTCCGATAAATCATTCGGTTTTATATTGCCTTCTCTCATAGATTTTGCATCGTCTGCACTTTTAGGCACCCATATTCTGCCATCATTTCTCAACGATTCAGACATTAAAGTCAGTTTAGATTGGTGATCGCCCGAAACAGGGATACAAGTTGGGTGAATTTGAGTGAAACAAGGGTTGGCAAAAAACGCACCTTTTTTGTGTGCTTTCCAAGCAGCTGTTACATTACTCCCCATTGCATTTGTAGATAAGAAAAACACATTGCCGTATCCACCCGTGCAAAGCAACACAGAATGACCAAAATGTCTTTCCAATTCTCCTGATACTAAATTTCTAGCGATGATACCCCTTGCTTTTCCTTCAATAGTAACAATGTCCATCATTTCATGACGGGCATATAAAGTTACATTACCCATTCCCACTTGGCGTTGCAATGCAGAATATGCACCTAATAATAATTGTTGTCCTGTTTGCCCAGCAGCATAAAAAGTTCTTTGAACCTGCGTACCACCAAAAGAACGATTGCTTAACAGACCACCATATTCTCTAGCAAAAGGAACACCTTGAGCCACACATTGGTCAATAATACTCGTGCTTACCTCTGCCAAACGGTGCACATTGCCTTCTCTTGAACGGTAATCGCCACCTTTTATGGTGTCATAAAAAAGTCTAAAAACACTGTCGCCATCATTTTGATAGTTTTTTGCAGCATTTATTCCCCCTTGGGCAGCGATAGAGTGCGCCCTTCTTGGCGAATCTTGAAAACAAAAAGCTTTTACCTTATATCCCATTTCTGCCAAAGAAGCAGCAGCAGAAGCACCAGCCAAACCAGTGCCTACAACAATAATTTCTAAACTTCTTTTGTTTGCAGGATTTACCAACGGAACAGAAGATTTATATTTAGTCCATTTGGTATCTATTAAACCCTCAGGTATTTTTGAATCTAATTTATTTGATGTCATTTTGTTTAGATTGTTTTTTTAGTTGTTAAATAATAAGAAATAAACTGGCATTGAGGCAAAAAGCAAAGGAATAATGATTCCAAAAACGAAAATACCTATATTTTTGATAAGTGGATTGTATTTTTTGCTGTTGATGCCCAAGGTTTGAAAAGCACTTGAGAAACCATGAATTAAATGAAACGCAATGGCAACCATTGAAAGAACATAAAATATAACCACAAATGGATTTTGAAAAGCATCAAAAACAATAGCATACAAATCTTTTACTATCACTCTTTCAAAACCCTCTTCAGTAAATTTTTCCATTTTGCCGGCAATTTTTCCGTCATAAGGAAATGCAGCAATATTTCCATCTGTAAGATTAACATGATAGTCCGTGTAAGGAACTTCTCCAAACTTATATTGCGCCCAAAAAACAGACATATGTACAACAATAAATGCCAAAACAATGGTACCCAACAAACCCATGTTGCGACTTGCCCATGAGCTATTTGCACTTCCATCTACTTTTGCATAAGCGGTTGGTCTTGCTTTTTTATTTTGAAAAATTAAGTAAAATCCCCAAAAAGCATGAAACAGAATCATTGCATACAAACCATAAGAAACCCCTTTTATAAGCGGATTGGTTGTCATGAAGACAGCATAGACATTAAACGACAAACCGAAATCTTTGTTGAATAATTGTAAATTACCTACCACGTGTGCAATTAGAAATGTGCATAAAAATAGGCCTGTTAAGCCCATTAGGAGTTTTTTACCTATGCTTGATTTTAAAAACCTTGTTAACCAATTCATATATTATTATCTTTATTAAAATTTTTCTGCAAAATTAATGGATATTTAATAAGAAACATTCTAAATAGCTAATAAAATTGAGATACTTTACTAACAAGTGTTTTTATCTTTTGTTTTTTAATAGCTAAAAAACACACTTGACAAAAACATTCACTATTTTCCAATAAATTAGTCTTTTTAAAATCTATTCTCATTTACAGATAAAATAGTGTGATTTGATACCCTCCTGCTTAAGAAAGAGTGCATTTTTGCATAGTTACAGCAATACCAGATACACTAACGCGCCAAAACCAAGATTGGAATTTAAAATATTTTTAATACAATATAAAAATTATTATTGTAATCTCCCCATTTTTAGTGCGCATCAAAAACATACTTCTTTTTCTTTTGCCCTGAAACAAAAAGTAAGATTGTTGGCAGATTTATTGTCAGAATTTATAATGCCTATGGTTTTGTTTAAAAGCAAACCATTATTGTGCAACCATAATTTCCCTATTAGCTTTGTCTTTTATTTTTATTAATTCAGCTTGTTTAACTTAAATGAATTTTACTAATGCTACGAGATATTGTTTTTCTTGTATAAATTGTGAATCAATAATATCAAATAACCGAAAAGTACAGCGCCTACGATTAAGGCATTATTTACAATGCCTTCAACAGAAAATGACAACTTTATTAATATAGTGGAAATCATAAAGCCAGAGTTGCGAATGATTTTATAAAAGCTATCTGAATAAAAAAACGAAAACAAAAGTAGAATTACATCAATAATAATAAGAAGCATAAAAAAATCTTCGAAAAATATATTGTTAATATCTTTTAATGTGGCAATATTATTCCAATGGTCATGCACTGAGTTTACAAACCAATTGGCAAAAGAAAACACAGCTAGAAGGGCTAAAAGTGGAATTAAAACCATGGCAATACCTTTCTTCAATTTAATAAATCTATAAATACTAACATCTTTATTGATGTTATTTGTTGATTCATAGCTGCCTGTTTTTTCTATCTTTTTATAAAAAAGATGAATTAAGAAAAACAAAATTAATGTGGTTAAAACATCATAAGTAAATTGTAAGTCGTTTTCTAATTTAAAC
>JBDNIM010000299.1:0-4298 GCA_041688295.1 Bacteroidia bacterium | reverse complement strand
ATTTTTTGATGTAAATATTGATAAACTTCTAATACAACATTATCATATTGAGGATTATCTTGCATGTTAGAAATCGTACCTTTTTTGTGCATGGCAATGAATGGCAACTGATTTCTAGCAGATAAATCAATCATTTTGGGGTCGTTCTCTCCTGCCGAAATATCATTTAAAATATCAATTCCATTATCTATTGCCATCAATGCAACATCACTTTTAAAAGTATCAATGCTTAAAAGTGTATTTGGAAATTTTTTTCTAATTTCAATTAATATTAATTCTACCCTTTTAATTTCTTCTGTGGAATTTAAAATATCTGTTCCTGGCTTTGTGCTTTGCGCACCAATATCTATAATTGTTGCTCCTTCTTCAACTAGTTTTTCGCAATTTTTAAGTGCGTTATTAAGTGAATTATTTTTTCCTCCATCATAAAAAGACTCAGGCGAAAGATTTAAAATCCCCATAATAATTGGGGTTTCAAAAACCATTAATCTTCCCTTGATATTTAATGAAAAAGTATTCATTCGATTTATGGAATATCCATATATTTATGGGTTTGTAATGAAATTCGCCATTCAGTATTGTGTTTTACAAAATCTATTATTTGTGGCAATATTACTTTTTCTTTACTCCATTCAGGCTGAAGAAAAAGTTTGCAATCTTTATTTAAACTTGTAACAAAAGTTTGTGCCCATTGAATGTCTGAAGGATGAAAAACAACTGCTTTAAATTCGTGTGCCATTTTTAAACTTTCATCAATGGGAAACTTGAATTTTTTGGGTGATAAACAAATCCAATCAGGATTTCCAATTATGGGATAAGCACCAGAAGTTTCAATATTAACTTGTATTCCTTCCAATTTTAAAGCATAAATCAAATCAGTCAAATCATACATTGCGGGCTCTCCTCCGGTAATCACACAAATTTTCGCATTTGTTTTTTTTATTTCTATTAAAATGTCTTTTACAGATAGTTTTGTATGATTATTTGCATCCCAACTTTCTTTAACATCACACCAAACACAACCAACATCGCAGCCACCTAATCTAACAAAATAAGCAGCCAAACCAGTAAAAAAACCTTCGCCTTGTATGGTATAAAATTGCTCCATAACAGGATATTCCGTTTCTAAATTCATCCTTATTTTATAAATTCAAATTTGTTTTATATGCCTTAAAAGTATTGGAAAGCAAAGCAGCAATTGTCATTAAACCAACGCCACCTGGCACGGGCGTTATATAGGAGGTTTTTTCTTTTACAGCTTCAAAATCAACATCACCTTTTAAACAAAATCCACTTTTTTTGCTCTCATCATCAACGCGAGTGATACCAACATCAATGACAACCGCATCTTTTTTTACCATGTCTGCTTTAATAAACCCTGGTTTGCCAAGGGCAACAATTAAAATATCGGCTTGTTGTGTATAAAACTCAATATTTTTTGTTTTTGAATGGCACAATGTAACCGTACAATTTCCTGTTTTAGAATTGTTTGACATTAATAAACTCATTGGACGACCAACAATATTACTGCGACCAACCACCACGCAATGTTTACCCAATGTTTCAATTCCATAAGCTTCCAACATTAAAGTTATTCCTAAAGGAGTGGCAGAAATAAATCCATCAATTCCTTTTGCTAATTTTCCCATATTAACATCATGAAACCCATCAACATCTTTAAAGGGGTTAATCGTTTGAGTAATTGAATTTTCATTTATTTGTTTGGGCAAAGGAGATTGTACTAAAATCCCATCAATATCAGAATTGTTATTTAGTTCCTCTATCAAAGAAATTAAATCAAGTTCGGATGTATTTTCAGCTAATCTATAAATCGTAGAATCAAATCCAATTGCTTTGCTATTTCTTTCTTTGCTGTCCACATAAGTTGCGCTAGCGCCATCATTTCCAACTAAAATAGCTACCAAATGAGGTTTCCTAAACCCTTTGTCTAAAAAAAATGATAGCTGATTTTTAATATCTGCTTTAATTTTATCTGCCGTTAACTTTCCGTCTAAAAGAACCATTTATAAATTTCCACAAAATTAAACCTTATTACCCTAAATTCATAAATATTTTGTAAGTTTGTATTTTATTTTTAAATGAAACTAAAAACCATTTTTGTTTTAACATTATTACTGATATTTGCTTGCAAAAACAGTAAAGAAGAGCGAGCCACAGCAGGTGAAGAGTATTTTCCATTAAAAGTGGGTGACTTTAAAATTTATGAAGTGGATTCATTAATTCATGATGACTTTTCAAATAAAACCGATACTATCAAAACTGAATTAAGAGAACAAGTTGTAGAAAAATTAATAGACAATGAAAATGATACTATTTATAGAATTGAATTAAGTTCTTTCGATTCCAAACAATTAAAATGGGTAACTTTCCTTTCTTTTTTTAGAAAAATTAAAGGTATTTATATGATAGAGTCTCAAAACAACATTAAAGAAGTTAAGATTCTTGCTCCAATATCAAACTACAAAACAAGAGGTTCATCGCATGCTTGGAACATCAATATGTTTAATCAAAATGACCCACAAATGGTTAAATTCAATAAATTATTTTATAAATATACACAAAATGGAATTGTTTATCCTGAATGTATTAATATTCAATTGACGCGTCCAATTTCTGGCATTGTCAATCAATATAGAGAAGAAATTTATGCCAAAAACAAGGGTTTAATTTTTAAAAAAATTGATTTTTCGGAGTTTACCAAGATTTCTAAGATATATGACCCCATCTTAAAAGATACGATTTTAGTTTTTGACAAAAAAAAAGGATTTGAAACTACTTTTAGGTTAAAGGAATGAAAAACAGTTTAATTATTTTTCTTTTGTTTCTATTTGTCGCATGTAAGAAGGATAGTTACGAAAGTGGCAATAGAGATTTTGGGATTTTGTATATAGTTAACAGTCCTGGAGCCTATTCTATATTTGATGTTCAAAAAATAAATTACAACGATTTTAATAATATAATAGACACCCTAAATTATCAGATTTTAGAATTAAATGACTCATTTTTTACAGATAATTTAAATGAAAATGTCATGCGTGTAGAGCAATTTTACAGAGATTCGGCTTCTGCACCTTGGATTTTTCAAAGAGTCATTTACTCTAAATTAAATAAGAACAGTTTCACAAAACAGGAAAACAACATTAAAAGTATCCATCTTGTTTTTCCTTTAAACATATATAGCTATTGGAATAAAAATGAATTAAATACCAATACACCCAATTATCTTTATTATGAAAACTTTAATATAAATGGAGAGTTTAACAACAAAAAATACAATAATATTGTAATCGTAAAATCAGATTATATAAATAACTTGGTAAGAGAAAAAAGCTACAAACAAGTTTTTGCTAAAAACATTGGCCTTATTTATTCCAAAGAAGTATTTATTGAAAAATTTGAATCCTCTAAGAAAAAACGAGGGTATGAAATAACTTATCAATTATATAAACATGCAAATTAAATTTTTTTTAATTATAAGCTTTACAATTTGGGGATTTAAGCTACAAGCCAATGACAGCATTCGTTATTTTTTTGTTTATTTTAAGGATAAACAAAATACCGAATATTCATTGAACAAACCTGAAAAGTATTTATCGTATAAAGCCGTTGAAAAACGAAACAAATTAAACATTAAAATTGATTCTAGTGATTTGCCCGTTTCAAAAGATTATATTAAAAGTTTAGCAAGGTTTGGATTTATCAAAATTATAAATCAATCTAAATGGTTAAATGGCGTGCATATTTCTACAAAAGAAAGTAAATTTAAAAAGGAACACATTGAAGCATTAACTTTTGTAAAATCAGTTATATATTTAGCCACAGAGAAAGTTAAAGAAGAAAATAAGAAACCTGAATTTGGTCCTCCATCAAATCCCGAAGCAACAAATAATTACAATATTTCTGAATCCAATCAGAATTATTGGGGAAAAGCACATAACCAAAATAATCTTATTAATGCAATCTTTCCGAACAAAATGTTACTTAATTACACCATAGCAATTTTTGATGCAGGATTTAGTAAAGCCTATCAAACAAAAGGGATGCAGGGATTATATTCTAATGCAATTATTCAAGATTTTGTTGATTACGATAATTCTGTGTGGGAAGACGATAGGCATGGTGCCAATTGTTTGAGTTTTATGCGTTCAAATTCTCCAAACCAATATGTGGGAACTGCCCCTTTTGCAAATTATGTTTTAATTCGAACAGAAAATGCTGCTTTAGAAAACCTAAATGAAGAAATAAATTGGCTTTTAGCAGCTGAATTTTGTGACAGT
>JBDNIM010000298.1:0-3649 GCA_041688295.1 Bacteroidia bacterium | reverse complement strand
TTCAACCAAAACATTTTTTATTTCGTTCCTTCTTTTTTGATTGTTTTTGAATAGGTTGTCGTTAAATAGGCTATATACCATATCCCTGTATCCATACAACATTTCATCTACACCATGTCCATCCAAAGAAACAGTTATTCCATTTTCCCTCATCCCTTTATAAACAGATGAAACAGCTGTTATGGGTGCGGTTGAAATAAAATCACACAGTTCAGTATCCTTTTTTATCTGTTCCTTAAGATTTGTATATTCAGTTTTGATATAATTAATGGTGCCATTTAAATATTTAACGGCTAAATCTGCATATTCTTTCTCATTTTGAGGTAATCCTGGGAAAATAGCAGAAAATGCTCTTTGAGAATCTTTATTTACTCTGCCAATATTTTCGTTTCGTAGAATATCATTTACCACACTGTAAACTGAACTTGAATCCAATCCACCACTCAATGCAGTTGCCAATGGCACATCGCTTACCAATCGAATTCTGCATGCATCTCTGAATATTTCATAAAACTTCTCTGCTTGGGCTTCTAAAGTTTCGGGCACTTCACTGTGTAAGTGATTGTCTATATGCCACCATCTTTTTTGTTCAGGTTCTTTCCCAATTTTAATAATCATATAATGCCCAGGCAATATCTGAAAAATATCTTTAAATATTGTAAACCCTAATCCTTCTAAAGCATAAGAATCTTTTAAGTTTAAATCTAACAAATGTGCATCAATGCTTCTCTCAAAACCATCCAAAAACTTAAATGCCCTTGTTTCTGAAGCAAAAGCAAAAAATTGTCCCGGTTGATAGGTATAGCAAAGTGGTTTGACACCAAATCTATCTCTCGAAATAAACAACTCTTTTTCAATTTCATCCCATATTGCAAAAGCCCACATGCCATTGAATTTATCCAAACAATCCTTTCCCCATTCAATGTAAGCGGCTAAAATGACTTCCGTGTCTGTATCTGACATGAAAGTATATCCTTTTGTCTCTAACTCTATTTTTATATCCGGGAAGTTGAATACTTCTCCATTATAAGTAATCCAATAGCGACCTTCTGCATAAGACATGGGCTGTTTGCCTTTTTCTGACAAATCTAGGATAGACAATCTGCGTTGTCCCAGTCCTAAAGTTTCATTTTCAAACAGTTCATATCCTGCGCCATCAGGACCACGGTGAAACATGGAATCCGTGAAACGCATTAATTTATCCTTACTTAACTTTTCGTTATTAAAATTCCATATACCTGCAATTCCGCACATTATCTATCTATTCTATTTTTAAATTTTTAATTAAATTATACCGAATCTGCTATTCTCAGTTGATTAATAAAATCTGTGTAATTTCTTTCTGCATTAAAATTATCTTTCCAAAAACCCTTAACATTAGATCTAAACAATTGATTTCGTGATTTTTCTAGCAAAAAAACCTGAATTTTATCGGCTGCATTCGAGCTTTCAAAATTTGAATCAAGCAAAACACCCGTTTGATTATTAACTATCTCTGGCTGACCACAAACATTACAGCCAACTATAGGAATTCCAAAACTAATAGCCTCCATTAAGCTGACAGGTATGCCTTCGAATGAACTTACATTTACTAATAAATCGACATTGTTTTCTTTGTAAAATTGTGTTACAACACTATTTGACACTTGCCCTTTCCAAATAAACTCAATATTATCTGGAAGCTCCTTGGTTTTATCTAGAAATTGATCCTTCATGTCGCCATCCCCAAAATGAACCCATTTAATAGGCACTTTTAATTCACTAATTAATTCTACTAATTTTAAGGGTCGTTTATACCAAGTTAAACTTGAACAAGAAACAATTGTGTATGGATTTCCCTCGGCAATGGGATTGTAACCAATATCTTCAACTCCTAATTTACTTGTATGAATTTTATAGGCATATTGGGGAAACATGTTTTTCAAATAATTTGAAGCATAATCTGAAATAGCTAAAATCTTTTCTGGATACTTCATTTCTGTTCTTCGAAATGGCAAATATTTTCTCACATAAAACGCTTCTTCAAAATCATATAAATGCACCCTCGTTACAAACGATTTTTTTAACCCTATGCAATTGGCCAAGGCTAAAATACTCGCCCAATCATTGAACCAATAAGTGTAAATTTTGTATGATTTAACATCTTTATTCAACCACTCTTTTTCCAATTCCTTTTTAATCCCCACAGCTGCATTTAGCAAACCCACCAATCTTTTAAAATTCCAATTGAATTGAGAAATATACTTAAACCTAAATGGCGATTTTATAAACTCAAGTATAAACCATTGAGCAATTACCCAACCATAATTTAAAACTAATTTTCTTAAATAAACAGGTTGCTGAATATTGTAATTCACAACCTTAACATTATTTGGTATCGGCAACAATTCATTTTCAAAGCCAGACATAGGGTAAATGATAACTTGATCAAAAGATTTTGACAAATAGTTGATTTCCGTTTCCAGAAATGTTTCGCCACCTTTGTAAGGAAACTGATTGGTAAGCAAACAGAGTGTTTTCAACTAAATTTCACAAAATTTAAATAATTATCTAAAAACACACCTTTGACTTCAGATTGTGTCAAATTCAAATCAAGGAATATTTTCTCTAAAACTTCTTTTTGCTTTTTGGGAGAGGCAAAGGGATAATCAGTGCCAAAAAACAAACGATCTTTAGGTGTAAATTTAATAAGCTTTATGAAATCAAGAAGACAACTTGAATCCTCTAAATATTGCAATGAAAGTGATAAATCATAACCAACATTTGAAAATGTTCTTAAATGAAAATAGTACTTTAGAATTTCATATCCGCCTGCATGGCCAATAATAAATTTCCTATTCGGAAAAATTTTTATCATCTTAATCAACTCAGCCAAATTGGGCTGATAATCAATGTCTTCTCCATAATAAAATGCATCATAAATAATTGGAATATTAGAGTCTAATTCCTGCAATTTTGAAATCAAAAACGGATAATCTTTTTCAGCTATTTTTTGAATTCGGCTATGTATTTTCAAACAAATAATTTTATTTTCTGCAATAAGTTTTTTATAAAAACCTATGTCATAATTAAAATCAAAAATAAGACTGTGATTATAATTAGGATATAAATCTTTATGCTTTGTATAGGATTCTAAACTATTGAAAATAATATTTCCACCAGACAGTTCAGTATCATAATTTTCCAAACCCGTTTCCACATGTATGTGACAATCAAACATATTTTTTTATTTTGTTAGTATATTTTTTAAAATCTTAAAACCATATTAATTTTGATAAATCCATTCACAGATTTAATTATCGTTTTTGTCTTTTAAGCCTTTGATATATTTTAAACCATAATAATTGGCAACACCCTTGTTTAACCAATAACTTGTGTCATTTGAAACATCTTCGAATCTTCGAGTTTGTGAAGGTCGAACAATATTTTCGGAAGTGAAAATAACGGCTTCGCCCTTTTGAGTCCTTAAGTATATATCTCTTGCAACCATTTGCTTTTGCACATACCTTGCATCAAATAATTGAGTGGATGCAATGACTATAAAAATGACCGAAATCAATTTAAATGCATTTAGGAACAGTTTGCTTTCATAAAACGGCTTGTTATTCAACAACACTAGCCCTAAACTTTGAAAAGCATAAAACACACT